>JANOKO010000078.1:0-3887 GCA_031419335.1 Planctomycetota bacterium | reverse complement strand
GTGGCTCAAGGGGTGCATAGCCCTTCGAACAGGCATGCGACTCGGACAAACGAGTTCTCTGGCTGAATGCTGATCGCCCTTCCCTTCTCCCTTCTCCCCCGCCCGCACACTGGTCGACCGCACGCCCCTGCCCGTACGATGCCGGGATGCAGATCGAGCAGCTATTCCTGGAGAGCTTTGGCATCTACAAGTCGCGCCGACTGGATTTCGGCGACGGGTTGCAGGTGGTGTATGGTCCCAATGAATCGGGGAAGACGACGCTGCTGGCGGCGTTGCGGCAGACGCTGTTTGGGATGCCGCATCAGAGCCACTATGCCTTCGACGGGACCACGACGACGCACGCTCGGGTGCGGCTCTCAGATGGTCGGAAGATTTCACTGACCCGCAAGAAGACGCGCGGGCCGGGGCTGACGGGCGAGTTCGACGAAACTCGCGAACCGCTGACGCCAGAGCTGTGGGAGCGGTGTCTGACCGGGGCCACAGCGGGGCTGTTTGAGAACCTGTTTGCGATCTCGCTGCGGGAACTCTCGGCGGGGGAGGAGAGCCTCCAGAATGCCGGGCTGACGGAGGCTCTGTTCGGAATGGCGATCGGCGGGATGGCTCGGTTTCGCCAGCTCGACGAGACACTCCAGCAGCAGTGCGAGGAGCTATTCAACTCCAGCGGAAACGCGAAGAAGCCCCGCGTGAATGCCCTGAGCCGCGACATCGTGGAGGCCGAGAAGCACTACAACTCCGCACGGTTCTCGACGCGGGACTACACCGGGTTTCAGGAGCAGATCGCCGAACATGAGGATCTAGCCCAGCGCATCCGCGATGACCGCGACACCTGCCAGCGGCGGGATCGCCAGTTGGAGCGGATCGAGTCGGCGCTCTCCGCGTGGCGCGAGGCGGAGCAGCGGCGTTCGGAACTGTCGGCCCTCGGACCGATCGGCGATCTCCCCTCGACGATCCTCGGCGACCTCCAGACCCAGTGTACCAAGCGAGTGGAACAACTCGCCGAACTCGATCGGCTGGAGCAGCGTGTCGCCTCCCCGCTGGCCGAGGCACCGCTGGAGGGAGCCGAGTTACTCCCGCATGAGACAGTGATCCGCCAACTCGCCGATCAAGTCGCTCGCGTCCGCGAGTCACTGATCGAGAGAGACTCCCTTTCGAAATCGCTGGCCGAACTCGATCAGCATATCGCCCATGAACTGACGACGATTCAGCCCGGCTGGACAACTGCCGACTTGCACCGCGTCACGGCCAGCCTGGCCCAGCGGGAGACCGTGCAGCTGCTCAGCGAGGAGGCCGCGCGGCATCAGCAGTCGGTGGAGTTGCTCAAGTCGCGGCGGTCGGAACTCGAAGAGCAGCGCAGCCGGATCGAACTGGAGCTGCGAGATCTTGCGGAGACTGACCGCCTGGAGGAGGTCCGCGACCTGCTGGAGCGTGCGGAGGATTATCGTGTCGAGGCGAAGCGACACCGCGAAGTGGCTCCCGAATTGGAACGGCTCGTCGCACACATACATCAGCAGGCAGAGCGACTCGCCAGCCTGGTCGGCGTCTCGGTGGAGGTTCTCGGGTCACTGGTGGTGCCTCTGTGTTTGACCGTCGATCAGTCTGTGACACGTGTGGACCTCATCACTCGCGACCTGGAACAGGCCCGTTCGCGTGCCTCCGATACCAAACTCCAATTCACCGAATCCCGAGAGAGACTGGCTCGTTTTGATCGCGATCACGAAGTCTACGACCGCTCTGACCTCACAAAACTGCGAGCGCAACGCGAGGTCGGTTGGTCGCTGATTGCTCAGCGATATATCGACGGCGGGGCCGACCCCGCAGCGATCATTGCGTGGACCCAGGGCCACTCCGACCGACTCGTCGATCTATATCGGGAGCGGGTTGTCGCAGCCGATTTACTGGCGGACCGCTTGCTGGCCAATGCCGCTCGCATGGGTGAGCGACAGCAGTTGGTCTATCAGTCGGAACAGTGCGAAACGCTGTGGGCCGAGCGAGTCGCGGAACAAGACCGTCTCGCAGCCGAGTATTCGATCTTCGAGGTGGAGTGGCATGCCGAATGGCCCTCGTCCCCGTTTCGCATCCGCACGCCGCGCGAGATGGCCGAGTGGTTGAATTTGCGGTCGGAGTGGCTCGAAGACCTCAAGACACGCGATCTGCAGCAGTCGGAGCAGACTCAGCGAGCGCAATCGATAGAGCAGTTTGAGGCTGAACTTCTACTTGCTTTCCCCAAGACCTCCTCCGCGAAAAAGCAAGACGCCGTGGTCCGGGTGGCGCTGCTCACTGCCACGGAAATCGAACGCAGTCTGACGGAGTCCATGCAGTCTCGCGAACGCCTGACACAGGAGTTGCACAAGGTCTCTGTGAAGTGCGAGGCACGCGACCTCGAACAGTCCGAACTCGCGTTGGGCGGGGCCGAGATTGCGGCTCGCAAAGCTGCGTTCCTCGACCAACTCGGCCTGCCCGGCGTGTGGGATCTTTCGGTCGCGGCCCGTGTCGTCGCGCGACTGATGGAGGTCCAATCGCTCGACCAGAAACGGTCCAGCACCCAGCAGCGCTGGCACCTGGTGCAACAGCACTGTGAGGCGTTCGCCGAGCGTGTACAACCGTTGACTTCGCTGCTGGGGAGAACGTGGATCGACTCGCGTCAGGCGTGTGACCAGATCCTCATCTGGCGTGCGGACCTCGATGAACGCCGCCGTCTGGAGTTGGAACAGTCTCGGTTGCTGTCGGAGCGTTCGACCTCCGAGAAGCTCATCGATCGGCTGCGCGGGCAGATCCAGGAACTCGAGGAACGCATTGAGGCGATCCGTCGAGAGCTGCCCGAACTGGCGGGCCTTGAACTCTCCTCGCTGCTCGCGGCAGCCGATCGTGCGGAAGCCCTGCGCTCGGAGCTGCGCGACCTCGATCATCAGTGGCAGGCCCACGCAGACGGGGATGAGGGGTTCGCCTCAGCGCTGCGGACCTCGACGCTGGACGAGGTCCAAGACGAACGCCAGCGCCTCGCCCGGCAGATGCGGGAACGCGACGAAGAACGCACACGGGAACTCGCCAGTGCCGAGACCGTGCGCCGTGCGCTGCAATCGCGAGAACAGGCGACCGTCGCCCTTGAACGCGGTCAACACCTGGAGGGGCTGCGGGCTCAACTCGGTGGCGCGGTTGATCGGTGGGTGCCGCTGGCCCTGGCTCGGCATCTGATGGAGGCAGCCCGCGTGCGGTTCGAGAAGACCCAGCAACCACAACTCCTCGTCGAGGCTGGTCGGATCTTCGAGCAACTGACCCTGGGGGAGTATGTCCAACTGACGCGGTCGGTCGGGCATGTCACCGAGCTGCAGGCGATCCCCAAGACCGGTCTGGCCAAGACCGCTGCGGAGATGAGCACCGGCACGCGGGAGCAGTTGTATCTGGCGATCCGGCTGGCGTACCTGAAGCAGTATTCGCAGCGAGCCGAGCCGTTGCCGCTGGTGATGGATGATGTGCTGGTGAACTTCGACGAAGACCGAGCCAAGCAGACGTTGCGGGTGCTGAGCGACTTCTCGCAGTCGCATCAGATCCTATTCCTGACCTGTCATCGGCGGATGGTGGAGTTGGTGCAGTTGATCCGTCCGGAGCTGACGCCGATTGAGCTGAAGCCGGGGGGCGGGGAGAGAAGCGAAGCATCGCCCGTGGTCTCGTCGGTCGAGACACTCCCTGCGAAGGCCAAGCGTTCACCTCGCAAGTCCGCCCGCAGCCTCGATGACACTAAGCATCCGCCCAAGCCCGAGCCGCCGAACAAGCCAGCGCAGCCAGTTCTCTTTCGAGAGGGGACGTAAATGGAGGTACGCCTCTTATCCCCTCTCCCCCGCGATCGATGTCAATCAACAGGGAGACGTGTTGCGGGGGAGAGGGCTAGG
>JANOKO010000077.1:0-3689 GCA_031419335.1 Planctomycetota bacterium | reverse complement strand
GGGAGCAGGCCAAGTGCCTATATCTCCTACTTCAATGCCCGCAGGAAAAACTCGACGAAGTTGCGGTGGAAGATCTTCGTGATGTCGTCGCTGGGGTAGCCACGTTTCTCAAACGTGGACCGCATGTGGATGACATCGGCGATCGTATCGAGGTCGCCGGGCGACTGCTCGCGGCCGTACCCGCCATCGAGGTCGGTGCCGATGCCGCAGTGATTGGCGTTTCCGGCGAGTTGGCAGATGTGGTCGATGTGGTCGACGATCTTCTCCATCGGAACATCCGCGGAGGGGGTCACATACTTCTTGTAGCCGGGGACGATCATCCAGTTGTCGAACGCAGCCCCGATCACCGCTCCTCGCTGGATGAGGGCCTTGATCTGGTCATCGGTCAGCTGGCGGTCGCCGGGGACGAGGGAGCGGCAGTTGTGATGACTGGCGAGGACTGGGCCGTGGTACAGGTCGAGGGCCTCCCAGAACGACTGGTCCGCGAGGTGCGTGGCATCGAGCAACATCCCCACACGGTCCATCTCCTTCAGTAATTCCCGCCCGTCGGCACTGAGTCCGCCGACACTACCGGTGCCGTGGCAGTATTCGTTCGGGCCATAGTGTGCTGGGCCGACGATGCGCAGGCCCCAGTCGAACCACTGTTGGACCTGGGCCGGTTCCTGAATCGGCGGGGCTCCCTCCATGCTGAGGATGAACCCGATCGGCGGGTCGGCGCTCACGTCACTCGGCTTGGCGGAGATGGCCGACTGCCAGCGGTCGTACTCACGCTGCAACGCCTGCTTGTCCGGGATCTCGACCATCACCCCCTTCCGCACCAATGCCCGGTAGTAGGCCAACTGCCCGAGGGCCATCGCATGCGCCGCCTCGCGCGATTGGTAGAACGTCAGCTCCTTCTGCTTGCGGTGCAGACGCGGCAGCAGCGTTGCGACGCATAGGCCGATGCGCCCCTTGTGCATCTCGGGAAACGAGACAGTGCTGTCGCCGGGGACGATCTCCGGGAAGTGCTTCTCGAACTCGCGAATCTTCTCGCAGGGCAATTCCAGATTGCGGTTCCACTCCAAGCCGTTCCAGGCCAGGTCGAGATGGGCGTCGAAGATCAGCATGGGAGGGTGCCGAGGGAGCTGAGGGAGGAAATTCGAAATCCGAAACACGAAACTCGAATGGGGAGAACCCTCTGTTTCGAATTTCTCCCCAGAACCATAAACCCTCAGCGATCATCCCTCAACGCTCAACGTCCTCTTCCCGGCAATTCCTGCCATTCCGCGACCTGGATTCTGAGCGATTCATTGGCTGCAATTGCCGAAGAGCAGCCGTTTGACGTACACGACGCGGTTCGAAACCACTCCACTCTTCAGCCTGTCTTCCTCTCTCTCCTGTAAGGGCAGAGCTATCCACTCGCCTTTGGACACATCCCTGTGGACTCGCCGCCAAGCTCTGCACTGGGGCTGCGCTTTGTTATTACCGGGGTGTCAGGGGCTGCTTCGCAAAAAAGACCATGAGCCAGAGGTGGATATCGCAGGGAAGCTGCTTCAACCACTGCCCCAGTTACGAGACGGTATCCGGCTGGATGTGTTTCGTGTCGACCGACCTGTGGGCGATCCCCGCATTGGCGAGTCGATGTGGAAAGCAGTGAGTCAGGGTGGCTCACTCGATCCGGCAACAATCCGGCATCTCAATGAGAGCGGCTTTCGATTTGGAACAGTCCCGACCAGCCCGCCCCTCACGCTGCAATCCTTGTATTTGTCGACTCAGTCGAGTCCTTCCGAACGCACTCTGTATAATTCGTTTAGTGTCCCCTCGGGGGAGCACGCCATACTCGAATTGATGCAGTTACCCGAAGGGATGAAGGCCAACATACCGAGTCCCGAAGGAGAGCGCCCCGAGACACTCCATGCCGCCAAAGCCGTGCTCCGGATTCGTGCCGACAAAATCGTGGACGGCTGGGCACGCATCGAAGTCGTTCCCGAGATTCACCACGGCGAAATTCTGAACCGTCCGGTCGCTGGAGAGCGCGAGTGGCTGATGCAGAACTCGCAGCGGGTGGAGCCACTGTACCAGCTCAAATTCCATGTGGAATTGAATCGGGGAGAAATGGCCGTCGTGGGATTAAACGATCAGGCAAAAACCCAGATTGGGCGCTGGTTCTTTCGTAATCAGGTGGAAGGCCCGCTGGAACGAGTCATGTTGATTCGATTGGCCGATGTCTTCTCGCAGGCAGGATTAACCAGCTAACTTGGGATTCGGAAGGGGCGATTCCAGAAGAGGTTCAACAGTCAACACGCTTCGGCGACCGTTCCAGTTGCCCCTCCCCTTTCGTTCCGTCACACCTTGCGCCTACTATATAGAACGCCCCCACGAAACCCTCGCCTGAGCAGACCCTCGGCTGACCGAGATGCGACGCGGTCATGCCGGGGACTATTCTCATGAGGTCTGTTGTGTCTGTGGAACCTGCTGAGCCGAACCCCGAAGCGACAGATCTGCGCTTGAAGGTCCAGTCGCTCCGCATACCCCAGGACCGGAAACGACCGGGAGGTGGCAGCCGGTTTGCCTGGTTTTTGGTGCTGCTCCTGATCGGAATCAACGGATATACCGGATTCCGACTTTATCAATCTCGACATGCTGTTCAGCCACAGTCCCCTCTTGCGATCCCGTCGACAGCTTCTCCGGCAGAGACCAACACAGTTGAAACGGGTTCGTTGGCCACTTCAAGTCTCACTCCGGGCCAGTTCCCCATCACGTCCGACGGGGCCGCAACCCGTGGCCAGATTGTCTTGGAATCGCGGGGCTACATCATGCCCGCGAAGCAGATTCTGGTCAGTCCCAAGGTCTCGGGCATGATTCTGGAACTGAATATCGAAGAGGGGAAACGAGTGACCAAAGGCGACGTACTCGCCATTCTCGAATCAACGGAGTACCAGACCGAATTCGACCGGCAGTCAGCTCTGCTGTCGGCAGCCAAACAACGACTCTTGGAGTTGGAACGCGGCACCCGCCCCGAAGAGGTCTCGCAAGCAGAAGCCGAGCTGTCTGAAGCCCAAACTCAACTAGAAGAGGATCAGCGACAATACAAGCGTCAACTTCAACTGGCCCAGCAGGACGCTGGCACGGAAACCGCGCTCACCCAAGCAGAGACTCAGCTTTTGGGGCAACAGCGCCGGGTCGAGCGGTCGAAATTGGGATTGGTACTTCTCAAACAGGGCCCACGGACGGAACGTCTGGAGATCGCACGCGCCGAGGTACGACAGGTGCAGGCCGACTTGACCCGTGCCGAATGGCGGCTGGGAAATTGTACGATTCGAGCTCCCATTTCAGGAACGATCCTCCGCAAGAACGCGGAGGAGGGCAACATCGTCAACTCGGTTGCGTTCAACGGTTCCTACAGCATTTGCGAGATGGCAGACCTCGCCAATTTGGAAGTCGACCTGAAGATCCTCGAATCGGATGTCCGGAAGATCAAAGTCGGCCAGGCATGTTCGATTACCGCGGAAGCGTGGCCGGGACGAACTTATACGGGCCGCGTCGACCGTTTAATGCCGATGGCCGATCGCGCCCAGGGTGCGATCCCCACCCGTGTCAAAATCCGCATCCCCGCTGATGAAGAGGGGTTTTTTTTGAAACCGGAAATGTCAGCTGTCGTGACGTTCTTTAATGAACAGGCCACGCCAGAAAAATCGCTGTCAGAGCCC
>JANOKO010000076.1:0-1088 GCA_031419335.1 Planctomycetota bacterium | reverse complement strand
GTCGGCGGTGTTTCGAATATGCCGCTTTCACCGTAACCGTCGGCGTCTCATCATCCAACCGGAAACTATCGCAGGTGAGGCTCGCCAGTTCGCTGGCTCGCAGTCCGGTATAGGCAGCCACGGTGTAGAGCATGGCTCGATCGGGACCGGCCATCTTGAAGGCGACGGGACCAGAGCGGGCGACCTGGAGCAAAGCGGTGAATTCGACCTCCGTCAAGGGGCGTCGATCGTGGCGACGATCCGTACTCACATTAAGCATCGAGACGAACGCCAGCGGGTCATCGTGGGCCCGGCGGTCCTTCACCAGCCACCGCGAGAACTGCTTGATCGCCCGCAGGTAGTGGTTGCTGGTCTGGATGCTCTTCCCCTCATCCCGCAGATCGGAGAGGAACGATTGGACGCGGCTGGCGGTGAGATCCGAGGCCACCTTTGACTTACAACTCTCGATGATCTGCTTCGCACGAAAGATTACCAAGCGGACCTGGCCATCGCTCACTCGCTTGGCCCGCAAATGCTTTTCGAACTCCACCAGCTGGTGGTTGATCGGACGTTTGCGTTCCTCATCGAACCGATCGACAACCCCCGACGCTCGGCGCTCCTTCTTCTTGACGATCTCGTTGAGCATCGCTTGGGCCGCCGTCTTGTCGATCGCGAGGGGGACGCGGCGTTCGATGCCGTTTTCATCCTTGAAGCGGCCCCACCACTTCTTGGCTTTGGCTTTCACCCGTTCTCCGGTCTTCGGATCAGTGATGATGATTGGTTTGCGGTACAGATTGGCCATCGTGGGTTCGTCGTCCTTTTGAATGAGTGGTTCGCGGAAGACGCTCCGCGCGGGACACAGTGGGCCATCCGTCGCGACACAACTCAAGCGAGTTTCGAGGACTTCTTCCGAGTCATTTCCCAGGCCGAGCGGCGGGGGCAACCGGCCTCCACCCAGGCTTGCAATTCAGTCACTCGCCACAGCGTCGAACGCCCGATCCGCATCGGACGAGGAACCCAACCCGCTGAATCCCAAGCCCACCACGTGCGCGTCGATTTCCCGCACATCTTCGCTGCATCGCAGGCCGGGATCAGCAGTGATGGGGGTG
>JANOKO010000075.1:0-1332 GCA_031419335.1 Planctomycetota bacterium | reverse complement strand
GGCCGACCTCATCCGTGGGTTTCACCCACGGCTATCTGCCGCCACCGCTCTCGCGGTGAAGAAGCGGGTATCTCGTCGCAACTCTCGTGACCAAGCTCCGGCTTGGTCACGCATATCCCCGAAGCTCTGCTTCGTCGAGCTACGCGGGACTTCCGCCCAGCATGTCAGGACAGAATTCAGTCGGCAAGTGCGAGGCCGGTTTGCGAGAGAGAGTGTTCTGGCACGCGGGCGAAGCGGAGCTTCGAGGATATGCGGTCCCAAGCCGGAGCTTGGGACCGAGATCCGAACTTGTTATCCTTATTTGATGGCCCCACTACTCGGGTGCATAACGATATGTAATCCGCGATTCTCTTGAGCCTTGTCACTGGCGACGAGATGGTAATTCACTTTTTTGTAACCATCCTTTTCGAAAACAATGTCAACACCAGATTTCAGAAGCGAACTACTTAAGGAGTTGTCGTATTCGGCAGACTCATCAAAGACACCAGACTCATAAGTGACGCGAGTGGCTGAGGCATTTTTACATTTTGGAGAAAATGAAATACTTACTCCACTAAGAGGAGTCCCATCGAGAGCAGAAATTACTCCTGATGATCGCACCACGAATGGGTATCCAGAATATGCCCAAACAAATAGCCCCAAAAGAACGCACACCATAATGAGACTAGGAATGCCCCATTGCCAAATCACAAACCACAGTGTCCGCATAACCTGCTTCACAGGAGGCATAGGCAGGTTGTTTGCATTGCCATTCATTTATTGACTGACCTCGCTACTGTCTAGTGAGCGCGAACGCCGCCACCCTGAACCCATCCCTGGGCGAATATATCCCACCAGGTTGTCTTGCGTTCCCCCAAGCGAAATTTCATATTAGTTTTGAAATTCTCTTGAATGAACTGCACAGCTCCTGGTGGAAGTGATCCAGTACTCCCTGGTTCATACAGCTTGTCGAGTCCCGGGTACTTCTTCAATGTCTCACGAAACGTGTCACCCACTGCATGGGCCAGCACCTCAGCCATAATTCCTGAATGCTTGTCACCCCCTTGTGCTTGCTGGCCTAATGAATCCATGCCATAGGTCAACAGCCATGCGGGTAGCATCGATCCCTGAAACAGTGCCAGCCATTCTTGGTCTATAGAATAAGTAGTTTCATGTGCCAAGAGTTCCCAGTCCTTGGTAATTCCGTCTCTATAAAACTGATTGATTCCAAGCGTGACTGCTCGCGGACTCGCTATCCCCATCACTGTATCTGCAACGGGATTCCGCACTTCATTAGAGTCATGCAATTGAATGGATCGCAGTATCTGCAATAGCCTGAGTCGCCCCTCGGTC
>JANOKO010000074.1:0-2385 GCA_031419335.1 Planctomycetota bacterium | reverse complement strand
CCTCCTCTTTGTTCGGATCGGGGGTGACTCCAGCATTCGCACGCCAGATGTACAGCCCCTTGCCGACTTTTAGAATGGGACAAGAGTCTCCGTCATCATTGATCCAGACTCCCAGCACGGAACTGACGGATGAGGCAGGCGTTGCCCCTAGGCTGGTCCGGAGCTTTTGTGAAACAATTGCATCAGTAATGTCGTCATAGTGTACCGCCCCAGTCGATTCGCTGAGGACTTTCTCGATGGCCTTACGCCAAGTGAGTTCTTTGGACATATGCGACTCACTGAACAGACGTGAAAATCGATGTTGCGACAGTGTCAAATACTTTAACGTTATGCAGTGGAGACTGCAATTCTTCTCCCTTCCCTGTTCCGTAGGGACAGGGAAGGGAGAAGAAGCTCGGCGGAATTCTTAGGAATTCTGCTACGGGTTAGCTCTCCAGCGCTTGCTGGGCGGCGGCGAGTTTCGCGATCGGGATGCGGAAGGGGCTGCAGCTGACGTAGTCGAGGCCGAGCTTGTGGCAGAACATGACGGAGCTGGGTTCGCCGCCGTGTTCGCCGCAGATGCCGAGCTTGAGCTTGGCGCGGGTGGCGCGTCCGTCTTCGCAGGCGATCTTCATCAGGCGGCCGACGCCGGTCTGATCGATCTTCTGGAACGGGTCATCGCCGATGATGTCGCTTTCGCGATACAGCGGGATGAACGAGCCGTAGTCGTCGCGGCTCATGCCTAGGGTCGTCTGGGTCAGGTCGTTGGTGCCGAAGCTGAAGAACTCAGCGGTCTGGGCGATCTCACCGGCGGTGAGAGCGGCACGAGGCACTTCGATCATCGTGCCGACCTGGTAGTCGACCTTGACGCCCTTCTCAGCGAAGACCTTTTCCGCCGTGTCGCGGATGATCTTCGTCTGGTGGTCGAGTTCGCTCTTGTAGCTGACGAGCGGGACCATGACTTCCGGATGCACATCAATGCCCTGCTTCTTGAGGTCAGCAGCCGCTTCGAAGATCGCCCGAGCTTGCATCGCGGTGATCTCGGCGTAGACGATGCCGAGACGGCAACCGCGGAAGCCGAGCATCGGGTTCGATTCCTTCAGTTCTTCGACGCGACGTTCCACCGTTTCCTTGGTGATGCCGACGGCCTTGGCCAGACGGTCCGCCAAGCCCGCATCGTCGTGCAGGTGATGCTCTGAGAGGAACTCGTGCAGCGGCGGGTCGAGCAGGCGAATCGTGACCGGGCGGCTGCCGAGCACCTTGAACAGAGTCGTGAAGTCGGCCCGCTGGAACGGCAACAGTTTGGCCAGTGCGGCTTCGCGTTGCTCCAAGGTTTCCGAGACGATCATCTCGCGGAACTCTTGGATCTTGGAGAAGAACATGTGCTCGGTCCGGCACAGGCCGACCCCTTCACAGCCGAACGCATCGGCCAGATGGGCTTCGTCTTGTTCCGAGTTGGCCCGGACCTTGAGCTTGCGGTACTTGTCGACCCAGTCCATGAGCTGAGCGTAGCGGGTGTAGGTTTCGGAATCGGCAGGCTTCAGCGTCTTGTTGACGAGGACCTGGACGATTTCGCTGGGCTTGGTGTCGACCTTGCCCGCGAAGACTTCGCCGGAGAAGCCATCAATGCTGATCCAGTCGCCTTCCTTGAGCGTCGTGCCGCCAGAGCTGATCGTGCCCTTGTCGTAGTCGACCGTCAGCGAACCGCAGCCGACGATGCAGACCTTGCCCATCTGGCGGCTGACGAGAGCGGCGTGGGAGGAAGCTCCCCCGCGTGCGGTCAGAATCCCCTTGGCGACTTTCATCCCGCGCAGGTCTTCTGGACTGGTTTCCTGGCGGACCAGGATCAGCTGGACGTTGTTGTCCTTGTTCCACAGGGCTTCGGCATCCGCGGCGTGGAACACGATCTGGCCGGTGGCGGCCCCGGGTCCGGCGTTGATGCCCTTAGCGATCTGGCGATTCGACTTGGTCGCGGCCTTCTTCGCTTCGGTATCGAAGATCGGCTGGAGCAACTGGTTCAAGTCGTCGGCGGGGATCCGCCGCTTCTGGAGAGCTTCCTTCTCGGTGATCAGACCTTCATTGACGAGGTCGACTGCGATGCGGACAGCTGCGAAACCAGTTCGCTTGGCGTTACGAGTCTGGAGCATCCAGACCTTGCCGCGCTGGATGGTGAACTCAACGTCCTGGACTTCCTTGAAGTGCTTTTCGAGGGTCTTGCCGATGCTGTCGAGTTCGGCATGAGCCGCTGGCATGTCCTTGCCGAGCGTCTCTTCGATCCGCAGTGGAGTGCGGATGCCGGCCACGACATCTTCGCCCTGAGCATTGATGAGGTAATCGCCGCAGAAGCCCGGGGTGCCGATGGCACAGTCGCGGGTCAGGCCGACACCAGTCGCACAATCTTCGCCG
>JANOKO010000073.1:0-1413 GCA_031419335.1 Planctomycetota bacterium | reverse complement strand
GACAGAACTGACCCAGACCGAGGCTCGGCAGAAGTCGGTCGGCGAGGAACTGACTGCGATCGAGACCCCCGCGCGCGACAAGATTCTCCAAAGCCGCGCCGCCGGAAACCGCCCACCCGCGCCGACACCGATCGCCCGCTGGGACTTTGCCACTGACCTCAAGGACCAGCTCGGCAGCCTGCACGGCGAGCCTCGACCGGGGGCTGAGGTCCGCGAGGGCCGACTGTTCGTCGATGGCCAGACCGGGTTCGTGACCTCGGCCCCGATCCCGGTTCCGCTCAAGGCCAAGACGCTCGAAGCCTGGGTGCAACTGACGACCTTGAAGCAAGCGGGCGGCGGCGTGATTGGCGTGCAGACGACGAACGGAAGCACGTTCGACTCCATCGTCTTCGCCGAGAAGGAACCGAACCGCTGGATGGCGGGCAGCGAAGGATACGCTCGCACCAAGAGTTTCACTGGCCCCGAGGAAACCGAAGCGGCCACCCGCCCAGTGCATGTCGCCATCGTCTACGCCGAGGACGGCACGATCACCGCCTATCGCGACGGCCAACTGTATGGCCAGCCGTACGATTGCGGGGAGGCGGCGACCTTTGAACCCGGCACCTCTCAAGTGGTGTTCGGAATGCGGCATGGGACCGAAGCCGGTGGGGGCCGCATGCTGGCGGGGAGCATTGAAACCGCTCAGCTCTATGACCACGCGCTGACTTCCGAAGAGGTCGCCGCCTCCGCCGGGCGTACCGACTTCGTCACAGTGGCCGAACTCGTGGCCTCACTCAGTGAGGCCGACCGCGCCCGACGCGAACAACTACTCGCCGAACAGACCCAACTCGGTGAGAGGGCGAAGCAACTGCGAGACAACTCCGTCTATGCCTGCACCCCCAAGCCGCCCGAGGTGACTCGGCTGTTGCTGAGAGGCAATCCCGGCACGCCTGGCGACCCCGTGGCTCCGAAGGCGTTGACCGCCGTGTCGACACAGTCGCCGGACTTCGGGTTGGCCCACGATTCACCCGATCAGCTGCGCCGCGTGGCCCTGGCGAACTGGATCGCGTCGAAGGACAACCCGCTCTTCGCTCGTGTGATCGTGAACCGCGTCTGGCAGCACCACTTCGGAACTGGACTAGTCGATTCGCCGAACGACTTTGGTTTCAACGGCGGACGACCGACTCATCCGGAATTGCTGGAGTACCTCGCCAGCGGGTTCATCGAGAACGGGTGGAGCCTCAAGAAGCTGCACCGGCTGATCCTCATGTCCAGTACGTGGCAGCAGTCGAGCCTGCGTAGGGCCGAGTGTGCCACAGCCGACGCCGAGAACCGTTGGCTGTGGCGCGTGACGCCGCATCGCCTCGAAGCGGAGTCGGTCCGCGACGCGATGCTGTCGGTCTCGGGGCAGCTGAACCCTCAATTCGGCGGGGC
>JANOKO010000072.1:0-1099 GCA_031419335.1 Planctomycetota bacterium | reverse complement strand
ACGCGAGGTGCGGCGATCTCGGGACACCAGCGGAGCCGCTTACTTCCAGAAGGTTCCGCTGGCTCCAGAGTTTCAGACGTGCGACGAAGACGACCTCAACACGATTGGGATCGACTTGGTCCCTCAAAAGCCTTCAGCTGTGGAGGCACTTCAAGACTCCACTGGGGAGTTCGCTCAGGTCTCGCCGATGACAACGTGACCGGTCAGGAATGAGATTCGATGACGAGACTGCAGTGGCTTTTGACATGCGGGGGAGCGCTCACCACCTGCGGGGTGGTGGAGTCATTCCGCGCGCTGCTGCGCCAGCGGAACATGCAGAATTGGGTCGGCAGCTATTACTTCCCCAGCGAATGCGCCGAACCTGTCAATCCCAACCAACCGGTCGATCTGTTCGTGGCCATTTGTGATCACTGGGAGCCCGAGTGCTACGGGGCCTCGCACTCCAAAGCCTTGGAGCGGGTCCAGCGCTGGGTGTCTGAGTACCCCAAGGCGTTCCGACAGTTTCAGGACTTCAACGGTCGCCCCCCGCAGCACACATTCTTCTATCCCCAGGACGAATACCGACCTGAGTACCTTGATGAGATCGCCCAGTTGTGTGCCGAGGGATACGGCGATGTCGACATCCACTTGCACCATCACGACGACACACCGGAACGCTTTCAGGAAAACCTGGAGAAGTTCCGCGACGCCCTGTTCCATCGTCACGGTCTGCTGCGGCGCGACCCGCTGACGAACGAGATCGTCTACGGATTCATTCACGGCAACTGGGCGTTGTGCAATTCCCGCCCGGATGGCCAATTGTGTGGCGTCGACCAAGAATTGACCATACTGCAGCAGACGGGTTGCTACGCGGACTTTACGCTACCGTCGGCTCCAAGTGCCTGCCAGACGAAGACGATCAACTCGATCTATTACGCCCAGGACATCCCCGGACAGCGGAAGTCCCATAATAGCGGTATCCGTTCGAGAGTCGGGCAAGCTGCTCCTCAGGACCACTTGCTGATGATTCAGGGACCGCTCTGCCCCGATTGGCAGTCGCGCAAATTTGGAGTGATCCCGCGCATCGAGAATGGCGATTTGACCGAAGGCCGCGCTCCGA
>JANOKO010000071.1:0-3375 GCA_031419335.1 Planctomycetota bacterium | reverse complement strand
GTTGTCCGTAATCCAACGAAATGCCTGCGCGATACAGCATGGTGTCTTGCCCCAACAGAGGGTGTCTTCGCACCCGGATGAATGGTAACAAATGCCCCGGTGGGGATCACCGGGGCTTTCACTTCTTCTCGAACTCGGCGTCGATCACGTTGTCGTTGCCGCTGCCGCTGACAGCGTGTGATGCGACGGGAACATCTTCGCATACTGCAGGAGCAAACGAAACGGACTGACGGCCACTGGCTTGTTGGCGTTCCCGGGCACGCTGGGCGATCACTCGGATGTCGTAGTTGCATTCACGGGCGATCGCTTCTCGGATCGCATGAATCTCGGCGATGATTGGATCGATGGCCATCGTTATTCCTTCATCAACTCTTCAGGTGTGCAGATCACTGGAGAGGCGTAGCCGAACACCCGGCAGATCGATTCGATGGTCCATCGATGCTCGGCGTTGGCAATGTGCCTGCAATTCCAAGTTAGCAGGAAATCGATTTTGTGAACAGCAGCGATCGCAATGTGCAGTGCATCAGCCGCTGCCCGAGGAGGAATCGGGATGCGTTTGATCAACTGATCTGCGAGGTCGATCACCTCGTCGCTGGGGTCAAGAAGTGGCAAGTCCGCGAGAACTTCCAGGCGCTGCCTGGCCGCTTCGGGGTCTCCCGCACTGACCTCGTCGATCACGTACTGCGAGACGTAGAGTTCAAAATCGTGTTGGCGCAACTGCCACCACTCGCGAGTGACCTGCTGATGGCTACACACGATCAGATCGCGACTGGGCCATGCAGTCAAGTAGCTGGGAACCGTTGTCTCCAGGTAGACGCGTTGTTTCATGGTGTTCCAGAGTTCCTTGGGCAAACTGCCAATACTCGTCGATCATAACGCAAAAAGCCCCGGTGGGGATCACCGGGGCTTTTTGGATTTCTCGGGTTACTTCTTCTCGAACTCGGCGTCGATCACGTTGTCGTCGGCACCGGTGGAGGCGGAACCGTCGGCGGGGGACTCGGAGGGGTTACCCCCACCGCTCGCCGCTTGGGCGGCGTCGTACATGTGTTTCGACAGGGCGTGGGTGGCTTGTTCGAGGTTCTCGGTGGCACTGTTGATGGCGGCGATGTCTTCGGTCTTGGTGGCTTCGTGGACCTTCTTCACGGCGGCTTCGATGGCGGACTTCGAGGCTTCGTCCAGCTTGTCGCCGAGTTCCTTGAGTTGCTTTTCGGTCGAGTAGGCGAGGTGTTCGGCCTTGTTGCGGGACTCGGCCAGTTCCTTCTTGGCCTTGTCGCTGGCGGCGTTGATCTCGGCTTCTTTTTGCATCGCGCTGATCTGGTCTTTCGACAGGCCGCTCGACTGCTTGATCTCGACCCTGTGCTCCTTGCCGGTCCCCTTGTCCTTGGCCTTCACGCTGAGGATGCCGTTCACGTCGATGTCGAAGCTGACTTCGACTTGTGGCGTGCCGCGCGGGGCGAGGGGGATGCCTTCCAGGTTGAACTGGTCGAGCAAGCGGTTGTCGTTGGCCATCGCTCGTTCCCCTTGGAACACGCGGACCGTGACAGCCGTTTGGTTGTCAACAGCTGTGGAGAAGGTCTGGGATTTGGTGGTGGGGATGGTGGTGTTGCGTTCGACGAGGACGGTCATGACGCCGCCTTCGGTTTCGATGCCGAGGGAGAGCGGCGAGACATCGAGGAGGACCACATCCTTCACATCGCCGACGATGATGGCCCCTTGCACAGCGGCCCCGATGGCGACGACCTCGTCCGGGTTGACCCCCTTGTGCGGCTCCTTGCCCTGGAAGATTTTCTTGACCAGTTCCATGACCATCGGCACGCGGGTCGAACCGCCGACGAGGACCACTTCATCGATCTGCGACGGTTGCAGCTTGGCCTCCTTAAGGGCCTGCTCCACCGGGCGGCGGCAGCGTTCGACGAGCGGGTCGATCAGCTTCTCGAACTGAGCCCGCGTGATGTTCATTTGCAGGTGCTTGGCACCGCTGGCATCGGCGGTGATGAACGGGAGATTGATCTCGCTGTTCTGTGCCTGCGACAGTTCCTTCTTGGCCTTTTCGGCGGCCTCACGGAGCCGCTGGAGCGCCATGGCGTCCTTGCGGAGGTCCATGCCGTTCTCTTTCTTGAACGTGTCGGCGATGTGGTTGATGAGGACTTCATCGAAGTCATCGCCGCCGAGGTGCGTGTCTCCGTTGGTGGCGAGGACCTCAATCGAGCCCGCTTCGACTTCCAGCACCGACACGTCGAACGTTCCGCCGCCGAGGTCGAAGACGCAGATCTTTTCTTCCTTCATCTTCTCCAAGCCGTACGCCAGCGCAGCTGCAGTCGGCTCGTTGATGATGCGGACGACTTCGAGACCAGCGACCTGGCCCGCGTCCTTGGTGGCTTGCCGCTGGGCATCGTTGAAGTAGGCCGGGACGGTGATGACGGCCTTGTTGACCTTGTGCCCGAGGTAGTTCTCGGCAGCGTCCTTGAGCTTCATCAGCACGCGGGCGGAGACCTCGGGCGGGGTGTACTGCCGACCGTTGATGTCGACCTTGACGTACTCTTCCTGGCCGCCGACGACCTTGTACGGAACGATCTTCTCTTCCGATTCGACCTCCGAGTGCCGGCGTCCCATGAACCGCTTAATCGAGTAGATCGTGTTCTTGGGATTGGTCACAGCTTGCCGCTTGGCCGGTTCGCCGACGAGAATGTCGCCCTTGTCGGTAAAGGCGACCACGCTGGGGGTGGTGGGGTATCCCTCTTGATTGGGGATGACCTTGATTTCGCCGCCTTCCATGACCGAGACGCACGAGTTGGTCGTGCCGAGGTCGATGCCGATGATCTTTTCGCTGACAGCCATTGTAAGGAATCCTGCAGAGGCTTAGTGGGCCAGAGGAGTGAATTGTTGCTACGTGTTGGGGACAATGAGCTGTATTGCAAAGAGAATGCCGAATTCCGAACGAATCAGCGAATGAGTCGTAACCTGTATTATCGCTGTATGTTGTAGAATTACGGGACTCACGGGCAACACGGTATTGCCAAAACGACAGGTGTGACACGGGCGGATCATTGGCGCACGGGTGCAAAAATGGCGGGTGGATTCTGTCTGGTGGCTGGCTTCGTCCGAGAGCGGTTACCCTGCGTACTGGAGGCTCCAGCGACATCACGCCCTTCAGTCCGAGTCGTCCAACAATTCCCGGATGACATGTCCATGCACATCGGTCAGCCTGCGATTGGCTCCGTTGTGCCGGAAAGTCAGCTTCTCGTGATCGATCCCCAAGAGGTGCAGGACTGTCGCGTGAAAGTCGTAGGTCGTATGTTTCGATTCAGCGGTCTTCCAGGACCACGAATCACTCTCGCCGACTGAGACGCCGGGTTTGACGCCAGCTCCGGCCAT
>JANOKO010000070.1:0-3205 GCA_031419335.1 Planctomycetota bacterium | reverse complement strand
CGCCGGACGAAGAACTCCATCGGGTTGCCTTCGAGTTCGTCCGACCAGCGCTGACGTGCCTCACGCACGACGCGCGGAGACGGCCCGAATGAGCCGTGGTTCAAGTAGGTCACACCGGGAGCAAAGTCCCACGCGGACGCGAACTCGTTCCAGTGGAAACGAGAGAGATCGGGTGCTGGAGTCGACACGCGTTGTCTTTCATGACTTTCGGGAGCGGAATTCCCATCAGGTCTTCAATCTTGTCGTGGAGTCCTCCCCGCGAGTGACGCCACAGAGTACACTTCATGGCCCGAACTTCGAAGACCTTAACCACCCTGATGGCCAACCCAAACACCAAAACGAAAGGCGACCCCGACCGGATTGTATGCCGGAATCGGAAGGCGCTCCATGAGTACGAGATCCTCGACTCACTCGACTGCGGAATCATGCTCGCGGGCAGTGAAGTGAAGAGCGTACGCAATAGTAAAATCACCATCGACGAGGGGTTCGCGCGGGTGGAGCGAGGCGAGGTCTGGCTTTACAACGTCGATATCGCCGAGTACTCACAAGCCAATCTGATGAACCATCCGCTCCGCCGACCGCGGAAGCTGTTGCTGAAAAAACGCGAGATCGAGAAATTCGCCGCACGGGCAGATGAATCGGGGATGAGTCTGATCCCATTGGATGTCCACTTCTCTCGCGGATTTGTGAAGGTTAAGCTCGGCGTCGGGAAAGGGCGGAAGCTCCACGACAAACGGCAGAAGCTCAAAACTGACGACGCCCGGCGAGAAATTCAGCAGGCCCTGCGGAAGCGGTAGGGTTCCGGATGGCCGATCGTGTCGCGAGACAATCCAGCCCACAGATCAGGGCACGAGGATTTCTTCCCAAAACCGCCACTTGACTCCGTTGAACTCCAGGGTCGGTTTGTGTAGCATGCAGGGCTTCTACCACTTGTCGGAGCAAGATGCCCGACGCTGAGCTGCTGATTGATCGAGGTGCAAGTCGTGTCCACGAAAACGTTTATGGCGAAGAAGGAATTGGTCAAGCCCCAGTGGTTTGTGATCGATGCCGAGGGAGAGATTGTCGGACATCTCGCCACCAAAATCGCCACCATCTTGATGGGCAAGCACAAGCCCGAGTTCACCCCGCATGTGGTGACCGGGGACTGCATCATCGTTCTGAATGTCGGCAAGGTTCGGTTTAGCGGTAAGATCACTGCCAGCGAAGACATGCCCTATATGACCAAGAAGATGGGGCAGAAGCAGTACGACTACTACACGGGCTACCCCGGTGGGCGTCGAATCGTGACTGCTGAGCAGATGATCAAACGAAATCCGGGCTACGTGCTGCGAGAAGCCGTACGTCGGATGCTGCCGAAGAATAAGTTGGCCTCGATCATGCTGACGAATCTGCGTCTGTTCGCGGGTTCCACACACACGCATCAGGCCCAACAGCCGCAGGAACTCCCCACGTGGCTCAAGGGCTAGGCAGATTCGGTCTGGCTGGGTCTCACTCACACACGACAATTCACTCAAACTGTTCGGAACGTGGTTTATGTCGACTGACGCACCGCAAATGGAAATGCCAGAACTGAACCTGGGTGGCGCCGCTGAAGAGCCGGGCTTAGAAGCTGCTCCTGTCGCACGGGTGGCCCCCACGATCCGTGGTAAGGTTGACCGCTTTGGCGTGTGCTGGGGCACTGGTCGTCGAAAGACAGCTGTCGCCCGTGTCCGCCTCAAGGACGGAAATGGCAAGATCACCGTCAACGGCCGGGAAATGACCGAGTATTTCCCGCTGATCGCCGATCAACATGCCGTGCTGGCTGTGCTGAAGGCCACCAGCATGCAGGATAAGGTCGAGATCATTGTGCAAGTCGAGGGTGGCGGCCAAACCGGTCAGAGCGGTGCCTGCAAATTGGGGATCGCTCGCGCCCTGCAAGCCAAGAATCCCGAGCTCCATCCGATCCTGACGGAAGGCAAATACCTGACCCGTGACGATCGTAAGGTCGAGCGTAAGAAGTACGGCCACAAGAAGGCCCGCCGCAGCTTCCAGTTCTCGAAGCGATAATCGCCTTAGTCAACCGAATCTGATACAGCCCAGGTGTGATTGCACCTGGGCTGTTTCTGTTGATGAGTACGTCTCCCGACAAGATCGTCTCCGCGATAGACTGCGAGGGACGGGCGGTGGTACGCCCAGATGCGGGGACTGGCGTGGAATGGTGCCTTTGCCCTACCTCCAGCCCGTGACACAGCACGAACTCTTTTCAAGCGACACGGCCGATGGATCGGTTCATCATTCAAGGTGGTATCCCGCTCCGCGGCACGGTTCGTGTCAGCGGGTCGAAGAACGCCGCCCTCCCCATGATGGCCGCGAGCTTGGTCGCCAGTGGACCTTTGCGACTCCAACATGTGCCCGAACTCGCGGATGTGCGGACTCTCGCAGCGTTGTTACGAACGCTTGGCGTGGAGTCCCACCGAGACGACAGCACACTTACGCTGGAGTGTGTCGACGACCACCGCTGTCGAGCCGACTACGACCTCGTGAGAAGGATGCGGGCCAGCATTTGTGTCCTCGGTCCGTTGCTGGCCAAACGCCGCAAGGCGATTGTCTCTCTTCCCGGTGGCTGCAATATCGGCCACCGTCCGATTGATCTGCACCTGAAAGGACTGCGGGCCTTGGGGGCGGAAATCCAGATTGAGAGTGGCTACGTCATCGCGTCTGCATCACGACTGCGGGGTGCGAACATCCATCTCGGCGGTGATCAGGGAAGTACCGTCACCGGGACTTGCAACGTGATGACTGCCGCCTGTCTGGCCAGCGGAACCACGGTCATCGACGCCGCGGCGTGCGAACCGGAGGTCGTCGACCTGGGACAGTTGCTCATCTCAATGGGGGCCAAGATCGAGGGACTCGGCACGTCGCAACTCGTGATCGATGGTGTGGACGAACTCTCTGGGGCGCTGCACACGGTGATCCCCGACCGGATCGAAGCCGCCACATTGATGATCGCTGCGGCGATCACAGGTGGAGAGGTCACATTGGAGCATCTCTTCCTCGATCAACTGAACTCCGTGGTCGACATCCTGCGAGAGATCGGAGTCTCCATCGAGTTTGGTTCGAGCAGTTGCCGAGTCAGTGTTCCGCTCCCACTTCGGCCCGTCGATTGCCAGGCCCTGCCCTACCCCAGGTTCCCCACGGATGTCCAAGCCCAACTGACCGCCCTGCT
>JANOKO010000069.1:0-1337 GCA_031419335.1 Planctomycetota bacterium | reverse complement strand
GCGAGCAGCGTGATCGCGGTCTTTGTGCCCGCAGTCGTGGGCTGGCTGGAAAAATCGGGCCCGCTCAAGTTGCTGCCCGTGGATGAGCATGGCGGATCGTGCGAGATTCCATCCAGCGCGGGCCCCTGCGAACAGTCCTTGTTGGCCACTCTGTCCGAGCTGTCGATTGAGTTCGCGAAGAACGTCTGGATGCTGCTGAAGCCCACGATCGCCATCATGCTGTGCATGAGTGTCCTGGCCGCGACACTGCTTTCGTTTCTGCCGTGGGACCAGTGGCTCTCGGCCAACCCGACTCCGCTGATGCTGCTCGGGATTGCGTTCCTCGCCGTGCTGATGCCCGTGCCGATCGCGCTCGATGTGCTGTTCGCTGCCTTGCTTCTCAAGCATGGGCGTTCACCCGCCTACGTCATGGTCTTCACCATCGGGCTTGGAGCTTACAGCCTCGTCCCGAGTATCTACCTGTGGCGCGAGGTGTCTCGCAAATTGTCCGTGATCCTGTTGCTGTTCTTCACACTGGCTAGTTGGGGACTCGGACTCCTGTACTTGTGAACTGCCAGTGAGGCTCGCGACTCGTGTTGCGAGCCCCTGACCAATCGTCTAACCCGGAGCAAACACTGGACGAATCCAGTCAATGAATCAGATGCACGCCCTTCCCCGAACAACGACGAGTATCGTCCACCGCATGGCGGTGTCGGGGATCGTGTTTTTATTCGTCATCGCTTTCAGCTCTTACACCCATGCCGCGCAGTGCGGAGGCTTGCCGAAAGGCTGGCTCCCAGCGAATTCTGAGATCCCGGCGGAACGGATCGTGATTCCCATCGGACACGAGTCCACCCCCGATGTCCCTCGTAAGCCCTGCAAATGCACCGGGACCAGTTGCTCTCCAGCGGCTCCCACGCCAGGGCCAGATCACCGCCTCGGCAGCGTCAGTTCGCGAGACGCCGACTTGGGTCCGGTTCGAATCCCCTTACTTCGGATGAGACAGTCAGAATATCCCGACACGGTCGTGTCTGGGCTGCGGTATGAGGACGTATTGGGCATCTTTCGCCCCCCCTGTGGTGTTTAGCCACAGCTGCATGATCGATCCACCTCGCCGCTCGGGATGTGTCCACATTCAGGCCGGATGTCGAGTTGGGTGAAGGGTTGCTGCTGGCTTGCGATCGAAGTCTTCGGTGTCATTGCCGACAGATCGCGTGCGTCCAGCGACTCTGGGAACCGTCCCGTTGCGGTCGGTTTCCCGCATTCAGACCGTAGACATCGGCCCATTCCATTTTCAGGCCATGTTCTCTTCGACCTCATCTTCAGCTGCGCCAGATTGGCGCACAAGGAATACTCAT
>JANOKO010000068.1:0-2522 GCA_031419335.1 Planctomycetota bacterium | reverse complement strand
CCGTGCGCCATCTCATGCAGAGCCGTTGTGGCAATGATCAGCACTTAGGCGACCACCACGGTCTCCCAACGGACTGCCGCTGGAAATGCGGTGACGAGGTCACTGCGGTTCGACCAGAGAATGAATAGCGCCGCCAGCATGCCCAGGGCCGAGACACAGAGAAACCCCCGAGTCCAGATCCAGCGGAGGTGCGGTTCCCAGCGGGTGAGCGCGGCATCCGGGTTGAAGAGCGGGATCCGATAGAACAATAAGTTCGGCTTGTTGGTCGCGAGGATGTCCTCGTCATCATCGTCCTGCGCGGTACTCGGCGTCTCGTCGATTGTCTGATCGATCAGGAGCTTTTTGTCCTGGGCCAGGGCGATGAAATCTTTGACATCCGATTTGGAGAGTTTTTCCTGAAAGCGGTTCCGATAGGCTTCAACCAACGTCGCGCGGGTCTGCGGTTGCTGGAGCGCCTCCAGCAGGAAAGCCTCTTGAGGTCCGACGCGAAAGTATTGCTTCCTCGCGCGAAGTTTTACCACGAACTCCAGATCGGACAGAGGCTGTACGATCAGGTCGGGGCGAATCCTCGGGAGTGTTGTGTCATCGGCCATGGAAGTGGTCAGGTCGAATCGAGAGACTGTTGACGAAATGCAACACCCCTCTATGACACTAGGTCGAGATCCACTCACCAGCCTGCGATTCTGCTGTCCTCTGGGCGCGACCAACGGTTTCGACCCGTAAGTGCCCCATAGAATCGGAACAACGCTTAGAACTGCCCTGAGTGATTTCTTGCATTCGGCGGGGAACAAGGACTCCACGCCTACTGGCGGCACCGGCTGTGGCATCAAGTGCCCGTCACAGCCTGAGGTCAGAAGCCAAACCGGGAATGAGGCAGTGAGGTATTTGCACCTCATCAGGCATGCATTATGAGGTGAATCGACAACGCATCATTTTCGAATCTTCAGGATATTCACTCATGGTTCCGCTTTTGTCAGCCCGTTCATCGTATGGCACGGGTTGTGCATTTTCCCGAACAACAGTGCATCTGATCCTGATGCACGCCCCGTAACCCATCTGACGAAGAAAGCCAAGCACATGCCCAAATTCAAAATCGAACGCCTCGAAGACCGTATCGTCCCCGGCGCCCTCATGTTGGGTTGCGGATCCGACGATGACAACAATGACAGCTCCGGTTCAGGTAATGACAGCTCCGGATCAGGTCAGGACAAGTCTGGCTCAGGCAAGGACAAATCCGGTTCAGGCAAGGACAAATCCGGTTCAGGTAAGGACAACTCCGGTTCGGGCAAGGACAAATCCGGTTCAGGCAAGGACAAATCCGGTTCGGGCAAGGATAACTCCGGTTCGGGCAAGGACTGCTCCGGTTCGGGTAAGGACAAGTCCGGTTCAGGCAAGGATAACTCCGGATCGGGCAAGGATAACTCCGGTTCGGGTAAGGACAACTCCGGTTCAGGCAAGGATAACTCCGGTTCGGGCAAGGATAGGAGCGGTTCGGGCAAGGATAACTCCGGTAAGGACAAGTCCGGCAAGTGCAAGGACAACGGCGGCAAGAAGGGGAACAATGGCTATGGCAACGGTGGCAGGGATGGTTCGCCGAACGGAAAGCAAGACCGCACTCGCTAGTCTGGCTGCCTAGAAGATTCCTTCCCACTCGTTGGTGGGACGGATTTGTGCCGTCACCGCATGATGCGGTGGACATCGCACTCAACGAGTCCAACGTGGCGGGGCGGGGCGGGTCTATTCGATCCGCTCCGCTTTTTCTTGATGTTGCAATTTGTGAACTAGGCTTGTGTACGTTGATCGTTCAAGAGTTCCGGACCAGTGTGAACCAATCATGTCACTGACCACGACCACCCCTCCCAGCGAATGTGCCCGCTGCCAACTTAAGACGCACGAGGGCAGCGAAGTCTTCCGTCACCGGAAGGGCACCTATAAGTTTGATGTCGATCTGGCCATCCAGATTACCAGCGATGGACGCGAACCAGTCGAGGTCGACGAAGAGAGCCTCCGTCACACACTGCTCAAATCGGTCGTCCATGAGGAACATCTCCCCCACGTTCGCCTCGGACGACCGGGGATCATCGCCCATGTGACGTATCCCCTCGGCAATGGACAAACCGTCACCGCTCACCTCTTGATCGACGGCAACCACCGCGCCGCTCGCAGCCTGAAAGAGGGCCTTCCATTCTTCGCCTATTTGCTCAATGAAGAAGAGACCGCTCGAATCGCGATTCGTACACCGAAAAAAGTATCTCTGCGATCGCCGAAAAGCCCGCAGTACAAGTCGCTTGCCAAACGGTAAGTCGAACAAGGAGTGACCGTGGTCAGGAACTCCATCTGAGCACTCTTAATCCTAAAGCGGTTTAGCTCTGGTCTTGACACATTGAATCTCCAGCCCCAGACCGCCTCCCCAAGTCCCGCCGCCGACGCCCCGAAGGGGCAGCACTCGATAGCCCAGGGCAAGTGATCCGACGAAGTCGGAGAATGCCGCCCTGGGTCAGGATGCCAAACGTCCGATCGAA
>JANOKO010000067.1:0-1638 GCA_031419335.1 Planctomycetota bacterium | reverse complement strand
CGACAATGTACAGCAGGTCGTCCTTGATGGCTGCCGTCCCCATCGTGCGGTGCATCTCTTCTTCGAATTCGAGCTTCTTGTTGCCGTTCAGGTCTTCACCGACGAAGTGCCACACGGCAGCCGAGTTCGGGTTCGGCATCGTCATCTCGCCGTTGTCGGGATTGATCGCCTGTTGGCGACGGGTGCCATCCAGGGGGTCGACGATCGCTTTGCCGTCCTTGTCGACAGCGAGTTCCGCGCTCACATCGCCGCGCTTGGTCGGATCGATGCACCACAAGTGCCCATTTCCTTCGCCGTGCTCGGGGTCTTCGCCGACGGAGATGTAGGCCAGCCCATCATACACCACCGGCGTCGCGATCAGGTGGTTCCGCTCGCTCTTGCCGCTGACGGAATACTTGGCGTCCTTCGGGTTACAGTCGAACTTCCAGAGCAGTTTGGATTTGCCAGCTCCGTCCCCCGCCGGGTCGAAGCTGTAGAGCCAACCATCGCCGCCACCGAACAGGACTTGAGCCTGCCCACCGACCACACAGTAGGCCGGGGACGACCACTGCCCGTGCAGGATGTTCTTGCCGGGGGACGAGTCGCTCCACAGCACCTTGCCGGTGTTGCGGTCAATGGCGAAAAAGCTGGCGGCCTTGGGGGAGGGAATATTGACGTGTGATTCATCGACACCGTTCGACGTACAGACATACAGCACGTTTTCGACGCAAGTCAGCGAGCAACTGCACATGTTGTGCTGCGAGATGCCGAGCTGGCCCATCATGTCGTATTTCCAGATCACATCGGCCTCGTCCTTGTTCTCGTTTTCTTCCGAGGTAAATGGGCTGTCGTTCTCGTTGTCGAGGAAGCCTTCGGCGTCGAGGCAGACCACTTCGCCGCGGCTGGTCACGTACCACAGGCGGTCACCTTCGCAATACGGAGAGCAGCAAATACCCATCTCGGGCCAGTCGTGGACCAGTCCCGTCGTGAGCTTTTGGCTGGAGTGCTGCCACAGGAACTTGCCGGTTTTCTCTTCGAGGCAGAGCAGCACGCCCAGGTCGATGTTCTTGGGATACCGCTTCAAGTAGCCGTTCAGGTTATTCGTCCCGATATACACCTTGCCGTTGGCGACGACGGTGTTGCCGTAGGATTGCGAGCCGAGCGGGGTCGACCAGAGGATGTTCTCCCCCGTCTTGACATTCCACGTCTCGGGGATGCCAGTTGCATCCGGAGTGTTGTTCCGCTGTGTCCAGCCCCCCAGCATCGGCCAGTCCTTGACCCCAACCTTGCGGGTCTTGATCTCGGCCTGGAGTGAGGCCGTCGGATCTTCGGCGGCACCGGCCAGCGCGGAGACCAGAGCCGCACACAGGGCGGCGAGGGAAAGCATCAAACGCATCGGGAAATCTCCGAGTGGAGGGGTTTGGTGGGTGGGTTTCGTCCGTGATTCGTGGCTGCTCCACTAGACTTCCGAAGTCTATCGCGTGGCTACGGCTTGACGGGGGTGGCTGCCGCTGGGGCCTCGTTCGGCGTCACCGTCAAGTTGTCGTAGAACACCTCGGCGTTCTTGGCGTCTCCAAACAGGCCGGGGCTGCCGCTGAGGTTGGACACGGCGGCGGCGTCCTCACCGGAGATGGTCCACTCGGCGGGCTCGGCCTCGCC
>JANOKO010000066.1:0-1437 GCA_031419335.1 Planctomycetota bacterium | reverse complement strand
CCCAGCATTTCTCATTCATGCTTAAACCCCCTGCAATTCCGAGGTCGCTTCGTACGCCAGGTCGGGGGAAGTCCGCACGACCCTGGCATGTCGCAAACACACATCGGATTTGAGAAGGACTCTCGTCAATGCGTATGAACTTCGTGCGACCACTTTTGGCCTGTGGAATGTTCCTGTTGACGACGGCTCTGTTGCCCGCCGGAGACTGGCCGCACTGGCGTGGTCCCAACTCCGATGGCATCTCGACCGAGACCGGGTGGAAATCCGATTGGGGGCCAAGCGGTGCCCCGGTGCTGTGGAAGAAAAACGTCGGGACTGGGTATTGCACCGTCTCCGTGGTGGACGGTCGGCTGTTCACACTGGGACACCGCGACGGGGAGGAGACTCTGGTGTGCCTCAATGCGGATACCGGTGAGGAGAACTGGAAGCACACCTACACAGCCCAACTCGTCGCCAATCTCCATCAAGGTGGCCCCGCCGCCACCCCCTCCGTAGAGGGGGATGTCCTGTATGCGGTCAGTCGCGATGGCCGGTTGATGGCCGTCCAGGCAGCGACCGGAAAACCGCTGTGGGAACAGAGCCTGACCCAAACGACGAAGACCAAGGTTCCCGAATGGGGCTTTAGCTCCTCGGTCGTGGTCGAGGGGGACCAACTGCTGGTCGAATCTGGGGGCCTTGCTAGCTTCAACAAGGCCACCGGAAAACTCAACTGGCACGCCGGTCCCCACAAGGTTGGCTACGGCTCACCCGCTGTGTTCACGCATGAGAGCGATCGCTTTGCGGCCAGCCTCAACAACCAGACGCTCCAGGTCGTCAACCTCGCCTCCGGCGAAGAGGTCGCATCCAGCGAATGGCTCACCAGCTTCGCCACCAACTCGACCACTCCGATCATCAGCGGTGACGAGATCTTCATCTCCACCGGCTACAACCGAGGGTGCGAGTTGCTGAAGTTCGATGGCCACAGCTTGAAGCAGCTCTACGAGGCCAAGTCGATGGCCAACCACATGAACAACAGCGTGCTGTGGGAGGGGCATCTGTACGGGGTCAGCGGCAACTCGCATACTCCGAGCCAGTGTGCCCTGCGGTGCGTCGAGTGGAAGACCGGACAGCAGAAGTGGTCGCAGCGCGGCTGTGGGGCTGGGTCGCTGATCCTGAGCGATGGCAAGCTGATCGTGCTGAGTGATCGCGGGCAACTGACACTCGTAAAGGCCACTCCGACGAAGTATGAGTCGATTGCTGAACAGGAAGTCCTGAGCGGAGTGTGCTGGACCTCGCGGGTGCTGGCCATTGGGCTATTCTATTGCCGGTCGTCTCTTGGGGATGTGGTCTGCTTGGATGTTAAGTAGCTACGTTCGAAAAAACGAGGGGGGGGGCCGGAATCAATGAGGGAATTCATGAAACGAGTCATGCAAGAGAATATTGGGTGGGACAAGCTCG
>JANOKO010000065.1:0-2313 GCA_031419335.1 Planctomycetota bacterium | reverse complement strand
TGATCGATCAGCTGCACGCAATACAAAGCAATCAAAAGAGTATTGACCTGCTTGTAGTGAGCAATGGTGGCGATCCAATGGTTGCGTGGCGATCAATGTGCCTCATTAGGGAGAGGTTCGACGATGTGGCCGTGATGGTGCCGCAGTGTGCATACAGCGCTGCCACACTACTCGCACTGGGCGCGAATGAGATCATCATGCACCCCAATGGAAACTTGGGGCCGCTAGATCCTCAAATCCAGATCAACGATCCACAACATGGACGGCTTAGGTTCTCAACAGAGGACATAACGTCTTTTCTGCAATTTGTCAGAGAGCAAGTGGGCATAACTGACCAAGAGCATCTGCGAGTGGTTTTTGAGCAATTGTGCCAGCACATAAAGCCCGTTTGGGTGGGATACTCCACTCGTGCTGCAAAACTGTCTTTGATTCTCGGTGAGAGGATGCTAGGGTTTCACAAGAAATCCGACCCGGAGATTCAGGCGGGCCGTTCCGTGATTGAGTCTCTGAATCGCGAGTTCTACAACCACGGTTATCCCGTGGGCAGAAAGGAGGCCAGGGGTATGCGGCTTCACGTTGCCGATGACAACGAGCAGCTAGAATCCCTCATGTGGAAGATTTGGGTCGATTTTGAGGACGAACTCAAAGAACGAACCCCGTGGTCGCCGATGTTAGAGTTGATGATGAGTGCAGAGGCACCAAAATTGCTCGGACAAGCAGCGGTTGTGGCAGATCCGGTGCAATTCGAGTACACCACGGCAATGATTGAGTCACAACGGTTCTGCTCTCGTCACACCGTAACCGGAAGCATTTTGTCGCGAAGGACAGATGAAATGGATATTCTCTACAACACTGTCGTGTGTTCAGAGAATTGGACATCTGGAGAAAAGCCATGAACGCAACAGAATCAGAGGTTGTCTACACTCCGTACACCGTGATTAGAAGCGCTGGAACTCAAGAGCAACAGAGAGGTGGCTCCTTGTGTCAAAAGTCTTCTATTGTGAAGCAAGCCACTACGGAGAAGAACACGAAGCAGCCAGTGAAGAGGTAGGCGAGACGCCAGATTCTCCAACTGTCGAGGGTAATTCTTTGACAGTTTTCTTGTTGACAATGCTTGACCGAACAAGCACAACGGCCTCTATGACTGTCGCCCCCTGCTGACATTCGGAGTGTTCCAAGAACTGGCGGACATCCGTTACTTTCGGCGTGCGACCGTATCGCTCGGAACCGTGGTGTGGCCCCATGAGCAGGACATCTGTCCGGATACTCTGTACGAAGACTCAGCCCGCCTAACGTTCCGGTTCAGCGGCGGGCCACGCAGCGGCCCGTCCGATTGAACCGGTTGTTATGCCTTCTTTAGCTTCTTCTCGCATCGCTCGATTCTGCTCGCCCAGTCTCCTGCCCATCCCTCGGATTCTGCTTGGCGCGACAAGCCGATTGTGTCTTGAAACCGTCCTTCTTTCTCCAGGATGATTGCCAGCTGCTGGTAGCCTTTGTGCGCCGGCAACTGCGAGTTGCCATACTCCGCCTTGAAAGCCTTGGCTGCGTCAGGTGCCAAAGCGATCTGCCGCCGACAAGCCCCTGCGGCCTTCTCCATGTATTCTGGCTTGTCGCGATCCTTGTAGAAGGTTTCGATCATCTGCTGGTATAAGAAGTGGACATCCAGCAGAGGCGCTCCTTTGGAAAGTACCACGGCCTTGTCCAGAATCGTGTGTGCGATGGCTTGATCCTGTGGCTTCCGGAACCAGCCCGCGAGCGCACCGAGCAGACCGACAGCTGTTTCGCTTGTATAGGTAATCACTCCTGTAGTCAGCGAATCGCCGGTGGATCCGAGCGGCTGGAACGTCGCTTGGATATAACGCCTTTCGTCGTCGCTGAATGCCGTCAGCCACCAGTCCTCGAGGCCAAAATATCCGATGCTGCCTTGGATGAGTGTGGCAGACTTGTCGAGACCGAATAGGCCCATTTGGAACCCCCTCGTGAAGGCATAACAGTCGTATTGAGCAGCGTGCAGCCTAACTCTGATTGAGCAGCGTGCAGCCTAACGTCGACTCGGCACTGGAAGCTGCTCATCCCCGTTGGCGTTCACCTTCGCACATAAACCGCCGGTTGCAAGACAATCCCCTTGAGAAATCCGGAAATGTTGTTTAGAGACCTCGGTCCCAAGCTCCGGCTCTCATCCTTACACACAAGTCTCCGATTTCATGGCACGACATTTGCGCAGCATCAAAGAGGACTGATGGTTCTTGGCGGCGCAAGGAGGGGTGTCATGGCGGATTGGATTGCGGCGGAGATGGCGGGGTTGGATTTGGG
>JANOKO010000064.1:0-7133 GCA_031419335.1 Planctomycetota bacterium | reverse complement strand
CGCCAGCGGCTGCGCGAGCTACTCGATCAGAGCGTGCCAGAGTTGGTGCCGCGCGTGTCGCTCTGCCTGGGATCGGTCACGAGGGGGTATCGGCTGGTTGCCGAGCAAGTCGTCGTCATCAGCGACAACGAGCTGTTCGACCGCGTCGAGGTCCGTCGTACAGCCGCCCGCAAACGGCGGCTCGAATCGCGGGCGATCGACAGTTTTCTCGACCTCAAGGAGGGCGACCTGATCGTCCACATCTCGCATGGGATCGGGCGGTTTCGCGGGATGCAGGTGCTGGATCGCGAAGGGGGCCAGGAGGAGCATCTCGTCCTGGAGTTCCGCGACGGGGTCAAGATTTTCGTCCCGGCGTCGTTGATTAACCTCGTGCAGAAATACGTCGGGGCCACGAAGAGCAGCCCCGTCCTCTCCAAGGTCGGCGGGACCGCGTGGGCATCGAGCAAAAAGAAAGTCGCCGCCGCCGTGGCCGATATGGCCAGCGACATGCTCCGGCTTCAGGCCCAGCGCGAGATGATCCCCGGCATCGCCTGCCCGCCGGACACGCGGATGCAGCAGGAGTTCGAGGCGGCGTTCCCGTATACCGAGACCGACGATCAGGTGCGGGCCATCGAAGACGCGAAGGTCGACCTCGAGAAGCCTCGCCCGATGGACCGGCTGATCTGCGGCGATGTCGGGTTCGGCAAGACCGAGGTCGCGCTCCGCGCGGCCTTCAAGGTCGTTGACGCCGGGCGACAGGTGGCGATCCTGGTGCCCACAACGGTGCTGGCTGAGCAGCACTTCCGCACCTTCTGCAATCGGCTGGCTGAGTTCCCGATTGCAATCGAAGTCCTCTCACGGTTCCGCACCAAGAGTGAGCAGAAGGAGATACTGCTCAAGATGGAGGCCGGAGCCGTCGACATCGTGATCGGCACGCATCGACTGGTTCAGCCAGATGTGCGGTTCAAAGACCTCGGGCTACTCGTAATTGACGAGGAGCAGCGGTTCGGGGTCGCTCATAAGGAGATGCTCAAGCGGCTGCGGCTAGCGGTGGATGTGATGACGCTGAGTGCGACGCCGATTCCGCGGACGCTGCATTTGTCGCTGCTGGGGATTCGCGACATCTCGAACCTGACCACGCCGCCGCAGGACCGGATGGCGATCGAGACGCGAATCGTGCGTTGGGATGACCAGCTCATCAAGCAGGCGGTGATGCGTGAACTGAATCGCGGGGGGCAAGTGTACTTCGTCCATACCCGCGTGATGGACATTGAGTCGCTGGCCGACCGCATTCAGAACATCGTCCCCGAGGCCCGCATCGCCATCGTCCACGGCCAGATGGGGGAGCATGAACTCGAACAGAATATGTACGACTTCGTGAAGGCCCGCGCGGACATTCTGATCGCGACGACGATTATCGAGAGCGGCCTCGACATTCCGACCGCCAATACGATGTTCATCAACGAGGCCGACAAGTACGGCCTCGCCGACCTGCACCAACTGCGAGGTCGCGTCGGGCGGCACAAGAACCGGGCGTACTGCTACCTGATCCTCGACGACAAGAAGTCACTGACCAGCGTGGCCGCGCGGCGACTCAAGGCGATCGAAGAGTTCAGCGAACTCGGGGCCGGGTTCAAGATCGCCATGCGCGACCTCGAAATTCGCGGGGCCGGGAACATCCTCGGCACCGAACAGAGCGGTCACATCTCGACCGTCGGGTATGAACTCTACTGCCACCTGCTAGAGAACGCCGTCCGCCGCCAGAAGCAGATGCCCGAGCGCGAGTTGCCGCATGTCGATGTCGACCTGGCTGTGACCGCCTTCCTTCCCAACAGCTTCGTCCCCCCTGGTCGCCAGAAAGTCGATGTCTACCGCCGACTTTCCGCAGCCGCCACGAGCGCGGAACTGGCGGAAGTTGCCGGAGAAATCCGTGACCGTTTCGGGCCGCTACCGCCGGAGACGGAGCAACTGGTCGAGATCAAGGAGCTGCAACTCTTCGCGTTTGCGTGGGGAATTACGGGGATTCGCATGGAAGAGGGCCGCTTCGCAGTCCTCAGTTATAAGGACGAAAAGCAGATACGATCCTTGCAGCGGCGTGTCGGCAACGACCTGCGAATGGTTGACCCCGGTGTGGCGTATCTGCTGATGCCAATGATGGATATGAACGGTCCGGAGGCGATCTCGCACTTGAAGAGTGTCTTGAAGCCGTGACGCCCAGCGGTGGCAATCCGATCGTCGCTACGTTCGCCAGAACGTGGGCCTGGGCCAACACGTGTTGCCATGATTTCGTGATTGCGTCTATAACGAACAGTCACTGAAGTCCCGCCCTCGATCCGCATGGATGCGATCGATGAATGCTCCCCGCTTGAACAGAATCATTCCGCTTTTTGTGCTCCTCGTCGCAGCTGGGTGCAACGGGCGTTCGTACCAAGTCTCCAGCCCGGTCATCGGGCCGGTGCCTCCGCGCGTACCAGCGTCTGAAGTCGCCCGAGACTCCCAGAACTCAAACTCCCGGAACGCGGATCCTATACGTGCTCAAGACGTATCGATTGAACGAGTGGCATTTGCAGAGACGCAGCCGCTCGGAATGACTGATGTGATTGCCGAAGTGAACGGTGAGCCCATTCTCGCCCATGAAGTTCTCGACCGATACGCCCCTCAGCTCGCCCAGGCCAAACAGCAGTTGAAGCCCGAGCAGATTCGCCAGGCCCAACTGGAGATGATTCAAAAAGACCTCCCGAATGTCATCGAGCAGACACTCATGGTCGATTCCATCAAGCAGACCATGAAGCCCGAACAACTGACATCCGTCGAGGCCCAGATGGACAAGTTTTTCGAGGGGGAAGTCGAGCGTCTGATGAAGGTCACGAGTACGGGTTCACCGACAGAATTAGAGGGCGTCCTGCAATCGCAGGGGCTCTCTTTGGTCACGCTTCGCAAGCAATTCGGTGACCGCCAATTGGCCGGGCAGTTCATGCGTTCCAAGATGGGTTCCGAGCCGACCGCCTCGCGAGAAGAGATGCTGGAACTCTACGAGCAGGATGTGGAGACATTCACCGAATCCGAGGAAGTCAAATGGCAGCAGATCGATCTGACCTATGAGGCTCAAGGCGGAGTCGATGCCGCCGAAGCCGCAGCCCAGAAGTTGCTTCAGCAGATTCGCAGCGGGGCCATCACCTTTGACGCGGCTGCCCACGACAAGTCGGATAGCGCCCTGGCTTCGAAGGGAGGTCACTGGGACTGGACCCAGCCGTCGAGCCTGGCCGATGCGGACGTGAAAGAGACCCTCATGAGTCTTGCGCTGAATGAGGTCAGCGACGTGATCCCGACCAAAACGGCCTGCAGCATTGTCATGGTCACAGGTCGTCACGAATCCCGTGTGATCCCCTTTAACGAAGTCCAGACAGAGCTTCATGACCGAATTGTGAAGGATAAGAAGGAAGCGATTGGGAAGACAGTCTTGAAGGAGCTGATGGATGAGGCCGTGATTCATACGATTTTGGATGAGGCCGACGCTGGGTGAATCCAGTCCGCGGCTCCCCTTCGAGTCTCGCACTGACTCCTCGTTTGTGATGTTAGATACTCGGCGCTTTGGGCTGTGCCAAGCATCTTAAAAAAAGAATCCTGCGATCAGTACGATTGCTCCATTGACCCAGTCTGTCGTGGTCCCGGTGCCTCGTCGTTCAGCCTTACACAACATTCGTATGATCGATTGTGAACTGTGCCAAGAGAGCCAGCAAGGTGCCAGGTATTATTCGCGTGTGACACCGAAGGCGAAGAGTCAGAACCTGCCTTCTCAAAACTTGGCCTGAAGCGCAGACGTTCTCAGGCACCTTCCGCTGGTCGTCCGTTAGCCACGGGACAGCAGAATGCGAACGACTTCTGCTACGCTGGACCGATCGCGACACGATACGGCTTGCGGTATGTCGTTGTGGATCTGCGTGGAGGTTCCCATGTCTGAATCGCTGGACCCCGTCTTGATTCTCGGTGCTGGAGTGAACGGCATCTGTGTGGCGCGTGAACTAGTACTGAATGGGGTGCCGGTGTGGCTGGTGGATACGCACGACATTGCGTTTGGGGCGACGGCCAAGTCGTCAAGGTTGATTCATGGGGGGCTCAGGTATCTGGAGTATGGAGATTTTCGACTCGTGGCCGAATCGCTCAAGGAGCGGGACCGGCTATTGCGGCTGGCCCCGCAATATGTGAAACCATTGCGGCTGCAGATCCCCATCCGGCGGCGTTTTGGAGGCTTCATCGCAGCCGGGCTGCGGTTTCTGGGTTTGAATCGGACACGGTTGGGTCAGTGGATCGGTTCGAGCGGGGGTCGTGGGTTAATGACAGTGCGGTTTGGGCTGTGGCTGTACGACTGTCTGGCACGCAGCCGGATGTTGCCGCAACACTCAGTGCATCGTACGGGAGAAGGGGGGCCGAAGTTTCCCGTGGGGGAGTACCCGTGGTCGTGTGCTTACTTCGATGGTCAAATGGAGCGGCCCGAGCGGTTCTGCCTGGCGCTGCTTCTCGACATTGAGGAAGCCGCGAAGGCCCAGGGGACGGAGTTCCGGTTGCTCACCTACCACCGGGCAGTACTACAGGGGAGCGGGATCGAGATTCGTCCGGTGATGAGCCTCTCCCCCTCCACCCCTCTTCCCCTTGACGCTTGTCCCTTGCCCCTTGAGGTTTCCTCAGCCCCCCACACCCCGGCCCGAACACCCACAGCCGAGCCGGTTCCGAAAGTCGGATCGCCAGTGGGGGAGAGGGAGAAAAAAGAAGACTCTTGCACGGGTGCCTCCTCCCCTCCTCCCCTTCTTCTATCCCCTTCTCTCATTATCAATGCCACCGGAGCCTGGGGTGACTGGACGCTGAAAGACCTCCCGGTTCCGGCTCCGCAGTTGCTGGGTGGCACGAAGGGGTCGCATGTGTTCACAGTGCATGCGGGTCTGATCGAGGCACTGGGCGGTGATGCGATCTATGCCGAGGCGAGTGACGGGCGCCTCGTCTTTTTGATTCCGATCGAGAGTGGAGTCATGATCGGCACGACGGATGAGCGGTTCGACCAGCGGCCTGAGTTGGCATGTTCGACCGAGTCCGAAATGGCCTACCTGTTGAAGCTCACCAACGAACTGTTCCCGCAGATCCACCTGACCGAGGCCGACATCCACGCCTCGTGTTCCGGGATTCGCCCGCTGCCTTACACCACGACCTCGAAGACCGCTGCGATTAGCCGGGACCACCAAATCGACCGTCGCGAGATTAAGGGTCTGTCAGTGCTGACTCTGATTGGCGGGAAGCTCACGACCTGTCGGGCGTTGGGGGAACTGGTGGCGGATCAAGTGTTGAAAGAGTTGGGGAGACCCAGGACTGTCTCAACCCGTGAGCGACTCGTTCCCGGCGCAGAGGGGTATCCGGTCGATCCTTCGCTGTTTGAACAAGAGATCGCCGAGCTGGCAGAAACAACGGGACACGCGAAAACCACGTGTCGAGTGGTCTGGCAGCTGATCGGAACACGGGCCCTTGTCGACTTGCGCCGCTGCGATCCAACCGGCCCGAAGATCGTTGGTACTCCTTTCCCGCGCGAGTTCGTGCGACAACTGATCCAGACTGAGTGGGTCACGCAACTGGAGGATCTTGTCGAACGGCGATTGCTGTTCGCATTGGAACCGAATTTGTCACGCGAGACGCTCACAGACCTCGCCGAGTTATTGGCAGAACAGCAGCCCGGCGAAGTCGCCATTGAGGAGACCGTCGAACGGACTTGTGTGCGACTACGAAACTTCTATGGTCGGCGGGATGTATGACTCGGACTGACGGCTCGCATTGTCCGTCCTTGGATGCGTGACCCTGTCGTTGGTGGCAAACGGGGCAGGGGGGGGCGGCGATCTTGGTGAGCCTGGCCCTCCTGACTCCGAATTCTGACGATGGAGTCATTCCCCCGCGAGCGATCTACGAGTCGCGAAGCGACATCTCTCACTCGGGCAATGGGCACCAGCGAGAGACCTTCAGATCCGAACGGCTGAGCGATCTCAAAATCATCGCCACAGTCAACAACCCGTCACAACGGATGTGCCCTTCGCGGCGAATCCAGTACCTCCCCATGGTGTCCAGACCCAGTGAGGAGTTCAGGGAGTGCATCGTGCGAACCAACTGCTCTTCGGTGCTGCCGCCGCGATGGAAGACAAGATAGCCCGGCCCGCAGCGCTCCACGGTCCAACCGAAGCGATCAAACAGCGAATCGCTCAGAACCACATCCACATGCGGATGCTCGTCAAGTAACAGTTCGCCGAGGGCAAACAGGATTCGCTGTGCGGGAATGGGCTGGCCGGATTCGTCGGACATCTCACATTGGCGAGCGTCATCGCCGAGTTGAAAAGAGACATCGCAGACGCTGGGGAAGACACGCCCAGGCGTTGTGAATGGGGCGTGCTCTTCGTCCGCCAAGGCTGGTGAAGACTCTAGGCGTGACCCTCGACCTGTCCCTACCGGGAGCATCAACTCCCCAGGCCAATCGGATTGTATGGCGCGCAGGATCTGACCCAGAATCGGCTCGTGTGACTCAATCGCAACGCACAAGGGTCGCAGCCCATGCAGCTCCGTTCGCAATTGGGCCAACGTCTCGCTCAGCGTGTGCTGTTGAGTCAGCGGAGCTGAGTCGCGCTCGGGTCGGTGGCACGCTTGATGGAACCGCTGTTCCACAATGTCGAGCATGCCGCCCAGTGACCAGACGATTCCATCCGGTCCGATCAGATCGAATCCGTTCCAACCGACCGGTGATCCCTGGCCCGTGACGAAGAACGCCCCATCAGCTCCACTCGTTCGCAGCACGGCATCGAGTTGCGGACGGACTGACCAACTGAGGTCGATCAGTTCGCATCCGTGCTGGAGCAGGGTGGTCGCAGCAGCGATGGCCAGATTCGGAGATGAAGGGCGGGAATCGTGACCGAAGACGACCTTGAGCCAACGTCCTGGCGGCGATGGGTTCGACTGACGCGATCGCCAGATTTCGGCGACCTCACGCAGTGTTGAGGCAAAAGCTGCTGCGACTTGCGACGCTTCATTCCGAGTTAACTGATTGAGATACAGTCCGCGAACTCCGTCGGACTGAAACAGCTTCGGCGGCTCCGGGGCCAGCAACACCTGCTCCCACTGTTTTTGCAGAG
>JANOKO010000063.1:0-1442 GCA_031419335.1 Planctomycetota bacterium | reverse complement strand
GCGAAAGTCTGTCTTACTGACTGACAACGTCGAACTACTGGCGAGTCAAAGTCCTCGCCAGTAGCACCCTGCGAGAAGATTGGCCACTCGGATGTCTACATCCAGGTGTGGCCCGTGAATTCCGCGACCTTTGCCGACCTGTTGCGTTCCTCTGATGTCCCCGAGTCAAACGGGGGGACAACGCCAATAGCACTCCCGAGGTACGAACATCCGAGAGTTCGACCGAAAGAGTATCTTCGGTAACCTGCACTCGAATCGCGACGATGGATGCTGTGTCAATCGTCGAAGAATTCATTCCACATTCTTGAATCCGCAGGATGCCAATACCTGTTCTCAGCAGGGGGCAGACAAGCATGTCTGCCCCACTGAAAACTGACGACTCCCCTTACTTCAGCCCCTTAATTTCCACGTTCCTGAACTCCACCGCATCGCCATGTCCAGCGAAGCCGAAGTAGCCCGACTTGAGATCCTTGCCAGGGTGCGGGGAGTTCGCCATGAACTCCTTCACCTCAGCGAGATCACCATTCAGGATCAGCGAACCGTTCAGTTCGACTTGAATCTTGGTTCCCTGAACGGTCACTTGCTGGAAGTTCCACTCGCCGGTCGGGCGGTGGTAGCCGCGGTGCGAGGCGATCATGCCGTAGGCGGAACCGTGGGCCTGCCGCGGGTCGAGATTGGCGTAGTTCGGGTGCTCGGTGTCGAGCACTTGCAGCTCGCACATCCCGGCATAGGCGGCGTCACCCGTGCCCGGATAACGAATCGCGAGGCCGTTGTTACCCGATGGCGGCAGCTTGAATTCGACGCGGGCTACGAAGTCGCCGTACTGCTCCTTCGTATGCAGCACGCCACCCTTCCCTTCCTTGCAGCGGATCGCCCCGTCCTTCACTTCGTAGTTCTCCACAGCCCCCGCCCAGTTGCTCAGATCCTTGCCGTTCGAGAGAGCTGTGAAGCCATCGTTGTGGTGGGAGCGGAGGATTTCGTTAGCCTCGACCGAGCCGATCTCGCGGACCTTGATGTTCCGCCATCGAATTTCGCCGCCGTGGGTTTGCAGTTGGACCGGTCCCTTGTGAACGAGCGGGGCCTTGCGATCCCAATAGTTCTCCATGATCGCGTGATCGATGATGTGCTTGCCGTTCAGCCAAACGCTGGTCCGGGTGCCGACTTGTTGGATCTTGAACTCGTTCCACTCGCCGAACGGGCGGTCAGCAATCTCGCTGGGGTCTTTGCCCGGAGCGCCTGGTGAGTTGTTCCACAGCCCGCCGGACCCTTTGTCCTGGCCATCGGAGAGTTTCTCGGCCTTGTGGTTCCAAATCTGAACCTGCGGGTTCGACTTGAGGTAGATCCCGCTGTCGGCACTGGGGATCGTCTTGTATTCGATCACCAGTTCGTAATCGCCGTACATCCCGTCGGTGGTCAAATAGACCCCATGCCCATCGTTGATC
>JANOKO010000062.1:0-5778 GCA_031419335.1 Planctomycetota bacterium | reverse complement strand
GTTGAGAGCGGTCGCGAAGCCGACGAGGACTTCCAGTGTGGTGAAGCCGGGAGGGCCGCCGAAAACCAGACCGATGTTCAGAGATTCTGTTTTGACCTGATCGTGCTGCGTGACCGGAATCAGGCCATTGAGTTCGATTTGCAGCTTGGCGGCGGCTTTCATATTGACGCCGCCGAAGTTCGGATCGTCCGAAGCAACAGAGATCAGCCCGGGGCTGGCCCCGGGAGCCAAGATCCCGTTATCCAGGACAGCGATGAATCGAACAGAGCCATTCCCGCCGATGATCGCGTTTGCTCCCGAAGTCACGAGATCGTTCGTACTTTGACCATTCATCAACAACGTGCCAGCGCTCGCCTGAAGGCGATTCAGCGACGAATGGTTGCCATTGATCACCAACTTGCCAAGACCCAATTTGTCGATATTGCTGAATTTGAATGTCCCGCTCGTGATCTCGGCATCAATGAGTAAGTCGCTGTCAGCGAGCCCATCTGCGACATCGATCCGGCCAATGCCTCCAACACCGGTCTGATCGTCGAATCGCATCAGCCCGGCGATGGTGGACGTGTTGGGCGAGGCTTGCGATCGGATTCCTTTTTTGAAGATGAGAATGCCGCCGTTCAGTGCTTCTGCCCTGGCCCCCACCAGCACGAGATCATTCAGAAAAATGGCCTGACCATTTGAGGGTGAGATCGTGCCTCCTTGAACCTTGACTTCATCGGCAAAAACATAGTTTCCCTGTTGAACGGATTCAATCCGACCCAAGCCACTCACAGTGGTCTTTCCCAGAACCTTGAATCCGAGACTGGACGAGACGTTGCTGACTGACAACACGGCGTTGTCTTTGACTTCCAAGACACCAATGGTTTCCGCCGAAGCGCTGTCAAAACGCCCGGATCCTTGAACAATGACCTTGGATGTATCCGCGATGAGCTCTCGATTTAACGACTGAAATGTCGCAGCGACAGCTGTCGTGGATCCGACGGTGAGGTTTCCCGGGATGACGGTCTGAGTCCCTGCCCCAAACACTCCCGCAAGATTGTCAACAAGCAGCGTACCTTCCGCGACCGTGGTCACCCCCGAGTAGTTATAATCGTTCAGGGACGGGCTTTGAGAGAAATTATTCCCCGTTGTCAGTTGGAGAGTTCCGAGGCCATCTTTTCGCAAACCCTGTGTTGCCGGCCCAAAGGTTGTCGACTGCCGAATCGTCGACCGGATGTCGAGAAACGCGGTCGACTGCACTGTGATATTGCGGGCAGCATTTCCCAAGTTGAGCTCGCCGTCCTGGATGATTGATGTCAGGAGATGATTGACCCTCTCGACAGTCACTTGTCCTGCCAACTGCAGTGTGCCCCCTTGACTGATTACACCGTTGCCTTTGATGATGCCTCCATTGAGCTTCAACGGTCCGATGCGGACACGACGACCCGTGCCGATAAAGAGTTCTCCTCTCTGAAGACCGGAAGGGGTGGTGTTAATCGTGACTGCGGGAGAGTTGGACAGGGCATTGTCCTGCGAGATGGATACGCGGGGAATCGTCTGGGCCATGTCGACGCCCTGACCCGTACCGATCGTCAGTGAAATGCCCGCATATCCCGCCGCACCGTTCGCCTTGAGAAACACCAGATCGCCATCAACAACCACCAAGGGTTGCGAGAGCGTGTTCGCAGTCGAACCCAAGAAGATCAGATCGCCGATGCCTCGTTTGGTGATCGATCCCACTCCCGTCTGGTTCTTCAAACTCCCATTCAAGTTCAATTGACTCTTGACAGTCACCGTGTGCGCAGCTGCGGTGAACGTGATGTCGGCATCAATATTATTGATGCCCGTCGCGTTCTCGGCGATGAGATCACCCGTGATCTTGATCAGATTTCCCGTAATCCGGAAGTCGTTCGATGTAAACTTGATGCTGCGGAAAGTGGCGTTGGTGATGTCCTGATTCATGCTGCGATCCGACGACTGGATTCCCGTCGGGAAGATGAGATCATCATTGGCAACGGGTGCCACATCCCCCGACCAGTTGTCCTTGTCGGACCATTTGTCATTCGCAATCGCTCCCCCGGTCCAAGTCCGGGTGGTCAGTAAGATCCTCGCTTCCAGCGGCTCGGGAGCCAACCACCGAGATGACCGCCGCCGTGACGAGAGTTGGTGCCAGCGAGAGTGAGTGAAATACGACGACAGCGTGAACAACGAACGGATGTGATTGAGCATGAATTCTCCAGGACCAACTCTCGACCGATATCCCACTTGCCCACGATACTCAGAAGTTGATTTGACCATACCAAGGTATTCCGAGCCGAGTCAACTGCCTGCCGCACTGCCCACCATTTAAACGTCAAAAAGTCGACCTGTGGCCGCTTTTGCTCCCTCTCTACAATCAGGCTGTCCCCAATAGTCCATGACTTCACGATGAGAAGGATACCGGTGTCTGACTGCATAGATATCCCCAGTGCAACTCGGTGCCGCAACCCAAGGGGCCCAAGGAATGTGGTCACGGACGAATCCCGGGGATCGTCCATTTTCCCCTTCGCGATCTTTGTCTTCATTTTTTCATCCCCATCAGCCCGAGTCGAGGCCTGAGCACAAAGTACGCGAAAGGGAAAGGAGAGTACTTCCCCGAAATTGTGTTCAACCTGCAAACATTTTTGGGGTGAATCCTTCAGAGTTGCCACAAGAGGGACCAAGCCAATTGCTCTCAGCAGACGCATTGAAGTATTCTGATGAGACGGCTGCCGCTCGCGATTCGCGTGAGTTGACCGCCGTGGAGACGATGATGCCATGGCGCAGCGATCGGTTCAACTTTGGATGTGTGTGGTCGTGATCTTCTGGGCATCACTGAGGGGACAGGGCCTGGCCCAAGAAGCAGCTTTCACGCCCGAACAATTAGAATTCTTCGAGAAGCAGATCCGCCCGCTCTTTGCGGAGCATTGCCAGAAGTGCCACGGGGCGGAAAAGCAGAAGGGGGAACTGCGGCTCGATTCGCGTGAAATGATTCTCCAAGGTGGGGACAGCGGTCCGGCGATGGTGCCGGGGAAACCGGATGCGAGTGAGATCATCAAGGCTATGCGGTATGACCCCGACGGGTATCAAATGCCGCCGGATGGGAAGCTGCCGCCGGAAACAGTGGCGGTGTTTGTGAAGTGGGTCGAGATGGGGGCTCCGTGGCCCGCGTCGACTTCGGGGACAGGCGAGGGGGCCGCTGCGTCGTGGGCAGAGACATTCGCCACGCGAGCTGAGCGCTGGTCGTTTCAGCCGTTGATGCGAGTGTCTCCCCCCGTCGTGAAGAACCGAGATTGGTCGCGGACGCCGATCGATCGGTTTCTGCTCGCCAAGCTCGAAGAGGTGGGTCTCGCCCCAGCTCCCGAGACGGACAAGCGGACCTGGATTCGCCGAGCCTACTTCGACACGATCGGGTTGCCTCCCGCCCCAGAAGCTGTGGCGGCGTTTGTCGCGGATGACTCGCCGGATGCCTTTGAGAGGGTCGTCGATGAACTGCTGGCGTCGCCGCGATTCGGGGAGCGTTGGGGTCGGCACTGGCTGGATCTCGCGCGATATGCCGAGTCGCGCGGGCACGAGTTCGACGCCGACATCCCGAATCCGTGGCACTACCGCGACTACGTCATTCGGGCGATCAATGACGATCTGCCGTATGACCGGTTTGTGACAGAACACATGGCAGGGGATTTGATGGCAGAGGCCACGCGCCGCGCCAAAGCCCACGGGTTGCAACCCCTGGGCTTACCCTCCGTCGATCAACCATCAACCATCAACCATCAGCCCCTTCTCGCCACTGGCTTCTGGTATCTCGGCGAGTGGGTCCACTCCCCGGTCGACATTCGCAAGGACGAAACCGACCGCATCGACAACATGCTCGAGGTCTACGGCAAGACCTTCCTGGGCCTGACGATATCCTGTGCCCGCTGCCACGATCACAAGTTCGACCCGATCTCGCAGAAAGACTATTACGCGCTGGCGGGGTACTTGAAGAGTACCAGCTATGCCCAGCGGCCGTTTGAGTCGCTCGCTCAAAATCAGCGGGTGCAGGCCCAGCTGCGTGACTTGTCGGAGCGGGCGGAGGGGTCGATTTCGGCGGTGTATCAGGCGGCTGCGAAACCGACACTGAGCCAGCTCAACCACTACTTGCTGGCCGTGCGGGAGACACTGGCCTCTCCGATTGAATCCAAGACAGTTGCTGCGAACGGTACGGACTTCGAGGACTTCGAAAGCGGTACTTACGATGGCTGGGATCTGACCGGGGACGCCTTCGGCACCAAGCCGCAGACGCAGGAGTCCATCGGCGGCTACCAGGGGAACGTACAAGCACGCGGGAAGTTCTTCGTCAACTCGCACCAGTTCCGCGACGGCCTGCGCGGGGACGACCATGTCGGGACGATGACCTCGCGCGAGTTCAAGATCGAACACGACACGTTGGCGTTTCTGATCGGCGGCGGACCGCATGTCGGGAAGACGTGTATGAATCTAGTCATAGAAGGCAAGGCCGTCCTCACCACCACCGGCCATAGCTCGAATCAGATGCGCAGTGAGGCGTGGGATCTGCGCCCGTATCGCGGGAAGACGGCCCGGCTGCAGATTGTGGATGAGGAGCGCGGCGGCTGGGGGAACATTGGGATCGATCACCTCGTGTTTCAAAACGGGGCCGCCTCACAAGTCGACACCCCGGAGTTTGCCGCACGCGTCGAGCAAATCGCCCAGCAGCGAGGACTGATCTCCGAGCAGCTCATGCAGTGGATCAAGCACACGCTGGTCGCCGCTGAGGATCCCGCCGACCCGTTCCATCACTGGGCGAAGTTCGCGACGGGGATGACAGCCTACCCGGATGTTCCAACGGCCCCGCCAGCCGTGGACCTCACCGGGGCCATGCCCCTGCCGCTGCTCGACCAAGACGGGGTGTACTACTCTTTCCCGAAGCCCGACGGCAGCCCGCGCGTGTGGCTTTCAGACAACCCTGAAGCTCCGATCGCGAGCGTGGCGGCCGCTCCCGGCGCGGTGCAGGTCGACCCCGACTTTGCTCAGATCAAGGACCGCGACGGGACGATGCGAGACGGTGGGTCGCTGGGGGGCATGGGTCGCGCGGGTCGGACGCTACGCACCGCCAGTTTTGAGATCACCACGGGACGGATTGCGGCGTGGGTCCGGGGCGGTTGTGCGACGTATGTGGTCGTCGATTCGCATGCGCTGGTACTCGGCCCGCTGCATGGGTCGCTCGTCAAGAAGCAGGGGGCCGCTCCGGCATGGCATTGGGTCGAACACGATGTCGCCCGCTACAAGGGGCATCACGCGCACCTGGAAATCGTGGCCGAGGCGGGGACTGATTTCGCGGTGCAGGCGGCCTACCAGGTGGAGAAGCTGCCCGGCCCGCTGACCTCTCCGGTGGTGCTGAACCTGCTGAACCTTTCCTCGTTGAAGCCCCTGCCGGGCGAGGCCCTCGACTGGTTGCGGCAGCACCCGGCGCTGTTCGGTCTCGACACACCCGAGGTGCGTCAGCAGTTGGCCACCGTCTCGCGCCCGTTCATTGAGGAGCGACGCCAACTGGCCTCGCAAATCGTCCCGACCTCAGCAACCGCTCCGGCGATGCTGGAGGGATCGGGGACTGACGAGGCACTCCTGATTCGCGGCAACTCAAACAAGCCGGGTGAACCCGTCCCGCGCCGGTTCATCGAGGTGTTCCACGGACACGGCCCCGCTGCGAAGAAGACCGGCAGCGGACGGCTAGAGCTGGCCCGGCAAATGATCGACCCGCAGCAGACCCCGCTCGTGCCG
>JANOKO010000061.1:0-4051 GCA_031419335.1 Planctomycetota bacterium | reverse complement strand
GCCGCCGCATCACTCTCGACCGTACTGCTGACGGCGTGGCACAGTACGAGGCCGTCCTCCCCTCGGAACCGGTCGGGCAGTTCCAAGCCTGGATCGAGCAGGGCGACTCGGCGTCGCTCATCGACCCTTGTCGCTTCCGCGTCGAGATTCCCAACCGAGAGCTACGCGAGCGGGCCGCGAATCACGAGGATCTCAAACAGGCCGCCCGGCTCTCGCATGGCAAGTTCTACCACTGGTCCACCGCCGGACAATTGGCCCGCGAGCTGCCACCAGGCCGCCCCGTCGCAGAAACGACAGCCGAGCTGATCCCGCTGTGGAACCGCTGGGAACTGGTCACGTTGTTACTCGTGTGTTTGACGACGGAGTGGTTGATCCGCAAGCGGGCGAGGCTGGCGTGATTCGTGAGGAGTGCAACCTTTCAATGGAATCATTGGAGTTGGTCATGGGGGTCGCAACCCCTCCCAGAGGGATGACAGCGATTAGCCGGTGGTTGAGCGCAGCGACCCCTACCGGTGTCGAGATTGTCGGCTTTGCTTTCCAACATCATTTCCATGGAGGCCACCATTGATGTTCGCTCTAGTCACCGGCGGAGGCGGGGGATTCCTCGGGCGGCACATCGTCGACCAACTACTCGCGCGGGGAGATCGCGTGCGTGTCCTATCCCGTTCTGACTCTCCCGACCTTTCTGCCCAGGGCGTGGAGTGCCATCTCGGCGACCTCCGCGATGCGCTGGCAGTCCAGCGGGCCTGTTCCGGCGTCGACGCGGTCTTTCACACAGCAGCTGTGCCAGGCATCTGGGGACGGTGGGAGACGTTCCACTCGATCAACACGGTCGGCACAGAGCATGTGATGGAGGGCTGCCTTCAGGGTGGTGTCCGAAAACTGATCTACACCAGTTCGCCGAGTGTGGTGTACGACGGCTCGCCGCATGTGATGGCGGATGAGTCGCTGCCGTATCCCGAGACCTATCTGTGCGCCTACCCTCACACGAAAGCGATCGCGGAGCGGGCGGTGCTGGCCGCCAACGCGCCGGGGCAGTTGCTCACCATCGCACTGCGACCGCACTTGATCTGGGGGCCGCGCGACAATCACTTAATCCCCCGACTCATCCAACGAGCCAGGAGTGGACAGTTGCGGCAAGTCGGAGATGGCACGAATGAGATCTCGATGTCCTATGTCGAAAACGTGGCTGCGGCCCATCTCCAGGCGTGCGACGCGCTCTCTGACACAGCTCCCTGTGCCGGTCGGGCGTACTTCATCAACGAGCCGGAGCCGGTGCGGCTGTGGGAGTGGGTCAACCGCTTGCTGGGGATTGCGGGCCTGCCGCCTGTTCAGAAGCGAATCTCGGCGAGAACCGCCTATGTGATGGGTTCTTGCCTCGAAATCGTCTACCGGACATTGCGGATCAATTCTGAACCTCGGATGACTCGCTTCCTCGCCACCCAGTTGAGCCAGTCTCACAGCTACAGTGTTGCGGCAGCAGTGCGAGACTTCGGGTATCGCCCCCTGGTGTCCGTTGAGGAAGGCGTGCGTCGTCTGGAACCCGAATTGAGGGCTTTAGCCAGCCCATGAGAACTCGCCCGACGGCCAATTTGCGGATTCGAGGGTGACGAACGTGGCCCTTGCGAGTAGGATCATGAGCATGGGATCTCCTGCGTCATTCGCAGTGGGGCAGTGGTCAACTCGACGCGGACACGGACATGGCCAGCCGTTGGATCGTCAATAAACGTGGTGAGTCGTCTCTCGCATTTCGCGAGTTGGTCGGTCTTGCGCGCTGCGGCGAACTCACGGAAGACGATCTCGTGAAGGCCGAATGGGAGCCCGACTGGCGTCCGGCTCACTCGGTCGTCGGTTTGTTCTATCGTGTCCGGCGGGCGGAGCTGGAACCGATGGTTGAGCTGCCTGCCGTGCGTGAATCGAGTGCCTTCGAGGCAGAGACGGCGTTCTCCCTGGACGAATTGACAGCGGACTTTCCGCTGGAAAGGGTGGGCGAATCTGCACCGACGGTTGTTTCCGACCCCGGCTGGATGCAGCGGTATCGGGAGGTCGTCGACCAACGTGTTGCGAGAGCATCCACGCAGCCGCTGACACCATTTCCTACTTCCATGCAGCTCTTGGCGGACGCTGCAGTCCAGGCTTGCGAACAACGAGCGACTCCGCGAGATCGCTGGCATTCCTGGCAGAACCGCTGGCATCGATTCTGGGAGTTCGTGGGTTCGCCGTGGATGTTCCGTATGGTGAGTGCCGTCATGGTCTCTGCCATCGTGTGCTTCAGCGTGGCAGCCTGGTCACGTCAATCTGCACTTCGATTCCCCAAGCCGGGGATGCCCGATCGTTATTTGGTGCCGGTGCTGGGCGATTGTACCCCCCGCGAGTTCGCAGTGGTGTTACTCGACTTGGCCTTGGTTTCGGCGGTCCTGGGGTACTGGGCCGCCAGCCGAGTCGAAGACTGGGCCGAGCCACGGTAGCATGCCGAATTCCGCGTGATCGTAAATTCAGAGGGGGGAACGGTGAGACGAATGATTCCGGTGATCCGCAGAACTCCCTGCCACAACCGCACTCCAGCAGAGTCCGGGTTCACTGTCATTGAACTGCTGGTTTCGTTGGCCATCATCGGGTTACTGATGGCGTTGTTGTTACCGGCGATCTCCGGGGCTCGCGAATCGTCCCGTCGCACGCAGTGCATGTCCAACATGCGGAACCTCGCGATCGCAATGACTTCGTTCGACACTGCCCAACGTCGACTCCCCGCATCTGGGAACTGGGGGCATGATGCCGCCTTGAATTCGTACCCGTACCACACCTGGGCCGTCACGATCTTGCCGTATGTCGAGCAGTCAGCCCTGTACAACAGTTGGAACCTCGATAAGTCGATGGCGGATCCGATCAATGAGCCTCTCACGCACTCGCAAATCCCCGTCTATCGTTGCCGATCGGACATCTCGCTGTTGGGACGGGGTGATCTGAGTTACGCCGTGAATGGAGGGATCGGCTACACCACCAAGCACAGCAATGGGACTCGTGATGTTCCAGTCGACTCGGAGAATCGCCCGCTGGACCTGAATGGAGATGGCATCTTCCCGCACGATCCCGCACAGCCCAGCTCGACGCCCACCGATCGAGATTTATTCAAGCGTTTGGGGCTGTTCTTTATGGAGACTTGGAACACCGACATCACGAAGCGGCACCACGCATTGGCCGATGTGCGCGATGGACTATCGCACACCATTATGCTGGCGGAGAATGTGCGAGTGGGGGCCGACCCGAACTATGCGAGAGGCAGCTTTGCCAATCCTGATCCGCTGCGATGTGCGTTCTACCTGGCCGATCCCTGCCAGAACCAGCACTGTACAGCAGGTGGTGTCGATTACAGCCGGTCCAATACCGGAGCCGCTCAAATCAACAGCGGATTAACCAAACCCGAAGGCGAATCTCCGATCCCGAATAGCTTTCATCCCGGCGGGGCTCTGGTGGCCTTGGCGGATGGCAGCGTGCGGATGGTCCAGGCGAATATGGACGGCCAGGTCTACGCCGCGTTACTGAGTCCCCAAGGCCAGCAACTCGATGGCCTTGCGCTGCAGCAGGTGATCGTCGGCGATGAATTCTAGTCCGCCGCACATCACTGAGAATTCGTTTCCGGAGGTGACCGACCATGGGGTGGATCGCACAACCACGTCGTTTTGGTTGCTGTTAGGCGTGGTGATTGTGATCGCTCTGGCGCTGCGGGTCCACCAACTGCATGACGTGTCGGCGTGGTACGACGAAGCGGCCACCTGGAAGACGGTCCAGTTCTCCTGGGTCGAGATGTGGCAGTCGATTCAGCGGAATGTTCACCCACCGGTCTATTACGTGTTGCTCAAACTCTGGTGCGGGGTCTGGGGAGCCTCGTCCGTGTCGCTCCGGGCCTTCAGTGTGCTGTGCGGTGTGATGACTGTTGGAATCGTGGGCTTGCTGGCCAAAGAAGTCGGGAGGGGGCCATCGGGAACCGGGCGCAGGGAGTCCTGCGCACTCTGGGCCGCAGCGCTCTACGCTCTCAGTCCCATCGCGATTG
>JANOKO010000060.1:0-6405 GCA_031419335.1 Planctomycetota bacterium | reverse complement strand
CCATCGAACGCGGATTGACTGCGGCGGGGAAGACGTTCGAGACGACGACGCTCCAGGAAATGGAAAACTTGTATCAAACGTACAAGCACAGCACCCGTACGACCGATCGCAGTGGGTCGATGGGGTGAATGACGTGATCTGAGCTGGAATCAGGGCAGCCGCACTCTGGCGATTGCTGCAACGGAGAAAGTGCCGATGGGGCGACGATCAATCGCGAATCTCGTCTGCTTCGGAATGAGGGGCATCTCTGCCAGAGCGTTGTCGCCAGCGAGCTTGTCGAGAGTTGTCCTGCAGGTCACCGACCTCTCGCTCTGAGATCGCATTCTCGGAGTGATCGCTATTCAGCACGTCATCGTCGGGCAGAATGCAACCAAATACGACCGCGATCATGGGCCGACGCGGCGTTGTCGGCGGAACTGCATGCTGATCGATGGACAATCCCCAGCGGGCGAGTATTCGATCCGCAACGGCCAGTGCGGGAGAGGTCGATTGCGACCACAGGTGGCCCGCCGAGGGGACGAGCGTGATGCTGGCTGCCCACACGCTCGCCCATATGCACACATACGCAGGCCACACCGCAAGAGCGGGGCGTGTTTCGAGGATGGGCAATTCAAAACCGGAAGAGGATGTGAAGTGTGTGCTGGTGTTCATGGGGACGAGGCAAGGATCATGAAGAAAAACGAAGCTGATGCCTTAACCTAGTTCAGGATTCGAGCGGGTCAAATACGGACTTCAGTTTCTCAGGGATCTGACTTGAACGATTCTTCCGCGCAACCGTCATGGCTGTAACAAATACAAACCTCTCGAAGTGGACCGGCAAATCTCGCCCGTCTTATTGACCTGATTTTCGACTCACCAGTACAACCCCACCCGCCTTGGTGCTCTGTACCGCTGAATGCGAACGGTCACTCAGACGACTCCTCTCTCATCCGCTCCACGACACATTTTCGACAGGATTCTCCCCATGTTTGGAATCCGGACCCGCCAGATGGCCGCAGTGCTTGTGGCCTCCCTCGCCAGCCCGCTGGCCCTGATGGCCCAATGGAACGCCGCCAGCAATTGCAACTGCTACACACCTCAGCAGTATGTTGCCGCACCGGCTCCGGTCGTGACAACGGCGTGCCAGTGCCTGCAACCCGTGACCCAAATGGTCCAGCAGCAGGTGAAAGTTACGGCCTACCGCCCGAAGCAGACGGTCGAGAAGAGACCTGTGCAGCGGCTGCGCACGGTGGCTCGCGAAGTCACTGCCTATCGCCAGGAGATGGAGGCCCGCACCGTCGAGGTGCCGGTCATGACCACCCAGACGGTGACGGAAATGCGGCAGCAAACGATCAACAAGGGCCGCTGGCAGACGTTCGTCCAGCCCATCCCGAAGATGGCAGCCTGCCAGTACGACAATCGCCCGGGCATGATTGGCTCGATGAATCGGATGGGCTATTCGGTGCGGTCGGCGGTCCAGCCGAATTCCGTGACCCATCGTCAGTTCATCCCTCAAGTTTGCCAGTGTACCGTGCCGGTCCAAAAGCAAGTGGCTGTTCAGACGATGCGTAAGGTGACTTACAACGTTCCCAAAACCGTGGCCTACAAGACGACCCAGCAGGTCGCGGAATGGTACACCGATCAAGAAAATGTGACCGTCACAACGATGGAACCCTACACGACGACTCAAACTGTGTCCGTGCCGACGACGCGGATGGCTTATGTCGATCCCTACACCGGGATGGCGATTGCCCCGCAAGCCACTCAGACGGCGAGGGAGAAAGAGCCGACACGGGCGGCTGACAACAACAGCCCTCCGAGTGGTGAGGTTCACAAGGGGATTTCCTATCCGAAGCCAGCAGCCCAGGCTCCGTCCCGCGACAGTCGCGTGATCCGAAACGAATCATCTCCTGCCACTCCGGTTCGCACGGTTGTCCAGCCCAACAGTCGCGGTGCCTCCCCCTCAGTCGCATCCACGGGAGCCGGTGGTTGGAAGGCCCACACCCCTTCGGCCCAAGAAATTCCGGCTCTGAAGGCCGCCCACAATCGGAACTCGGTCGTCTCCAAGTAACTCCGGTGATTCCTGCGGGGGCAGGTCTCCTCCTCTGCTCGGGATCGCGACCTCTGAACATCGCGAGCCGATTTGGCTCGCGCACCCGCCTTCGATAATTCCGACTAAGTCACTCCCTTCCCCTCTCCCCTCGGCTAGTTTCCCACCCCACTTCCCCTCCCATCTCTCGCAGGAACGGTGCCGGATCCCCTCCGGTGCCGTTTCTTTCATTGGGTGGAGCGATCATTGCGCGATAAAGAGTGAGAGTTCAAGGGAAGAGGAACTCCATGCGTCGACTCCTCCCGCATTCATCCTCAAAAGCGGGCTCGCACGATTCCTCTTGCCCCTCAAGTCGGTTTCCGGTGGAATAGATGGAGTGTGTGTCGGTTCTACGGTCCAAACCGACAGTGACGATTCCTCGGAATGCTGCCGGATAACCCGCGCCATCGTTCTGACCTTGCTGTGCCCCGGAGGACGCAGGCACGGTTGTCGATTTTCATCCGCCTCAGACTGCGGCGGCATCTAGGCTTCTGGCGAGTGCTGTGCCATCCACGGCACGTGGTGCGCTGATCCCCTCTACCTCTGTCTCCATTCACACAACTCATGGCATCTCAGCCCACGACTCCCGTTGCCACTCGCTGGATCTGGCCATTTGAACTGATCGAACAGATCGGTGAAGGCGGGATGGGGGTCGTCTATCGTGCGCGTTATGTGGTCAACAATCGCGAAGTCGCGTTGAAGATGCTGCCAGGGGACGTGACTGATAAAGTGGCCCTCGCCCGCTTCGAACGCGAACTGGAAGTGCTCAAGAACTTCAAGCATCCCAATATCGTCCGCTGCTTCGGCGGGGTCAGTGAGGACAAGCAACGCTTCTATGCCATGGAACTCGTGGAAGGGGGCAGTCTGGAAGACGAGTTGCAACGTCGAGGCCGTTTGTCGATTGAGCAGGTCGTCGCCTATGGTCTGCAAATGTGCGCCGCCTTGGAATGTTCGCACAAAAGTGGTGTCGTCCACCGGGATATTAAACCCAGCAATTTTCTGATCGGTGCTGATCGGCAGCTCAAATTGAGCGACTTCGGACTCGCCAGTGTTTCCGCCTCGCGCCGCATCACCGCAGCGGGCAAGACCGCGGGCACGCTGCTCTACATGGCTCCGGAACAGATACGCGGCGGAGAATTGACGCCTCAGACCGACTTGTACGCACTCGGTTGTGTGTTCTATGAACTGCTGACCGGGAAGCCACCCTTCGTCGGGGAATCCCCCGCGCAAACCATGCACATGCACTGTCGGGCCGAAATCCCGAAAGTGTCGAAGTACATTCTCGATTGCCCGGTGGGACTCGAGAAGATCATCACCAAGCTGATGGCGAAAGAGCCTGCTCAGCGCCCGCAATCATCAGTCGAAGTCGCCAAAGAACTACGCACGGTGACCAACACCATCACGGTCAAGCTCGATCCCAAACGTCTTCTCTTGGAGGCCAGCACCGTTCCGGTTCAGTTGCCGCCCGTGATGCGCACGGACTACGGCGACGGAGTCGTCCCGCCTTACCAACGGTCCTTCGCCGACAAACTGGCGTTGTTTTCGCTGCTCGCGCTGCTCGCGGGATCGCTCTTGTGGAACCTCACTCGCAAGACCGAGTCCGGACTGACCACACAGTTGGTCACGCAGTGGGTGGATGCCGTGCAAGACTCCGATCGAGAGGTCCGAATCAAAGCAGTCACCAGTCTGGGCGAATTGAATGGGCAATCGGAAATGGGTTTGAAGGCCATCGGGTACGTCTTGGAAGACCACGATCCAGCGGTTCGCAGAGCCGCCATCATCGCCATCTCCCGCGCGAGTACGACCGGCAAGCCCTACATCCCGACACTCATGCGAATCAGCAATGACGACCAGGATCGCGAACTCCGAGATTTGGCAGGGATCTCCGTTTCCAAGTTGCGACAGGCCCCAGAATCCAATCTCTGGATGACCTGGTCGCTACTGCTGGGATTGGCCACCGCTGTCGGCGGCGCGACGTATTATTGGATGCACAAGAATGTCCAAGTCCAAGAACTGCCCAAACGCAGGCCCATCCTTGGCGGGATGTAAGACACTCGATATATAGCGAGGATCAACACGATCATGTGGCTCGACGAATGCGCCACGGTGTGACAGCTCCTCCAGAATGTTCTCCGCCCATGGCGATTCCCTTTTCCGCGGTGGGTCACAAGCTGACTGCCCGGAGTGGCATCCTCGAACTGATGGACGATCTCGGTCGGGCCATGACCATCCAGCCCGACATGCGCATGTTGGGAGGTGGGAATCCAGCTGCGGTTCCGGAGATGCAGGCGTTGTGGCGAGAACGGATGCAAGCTCTCCTCTCTGAGGGAGCCGCATTCGACCAGATGCTCGGGAACTACGATCCGCCTCGGGGCAATCCGCGTTTTCTGGCTGCGCTAGCGGACCTGTTGCGTGAGACATTCGGCTGGGCCATCGGCCCCGAGAACCTCGCGATTACGGCGGGTGGGCAGACGGCTTTCTTTCAGATCTTCAACTTGCTGGCTGGGCGATTGACCACGGGTCGACAGCGGAAGATTCTGCTCCCCCTCTGCCCGGAGTATATCGGTTATGCCGACCAGGGAATCGAAGAAGGGATATTCATCTCTTGCCGTCCAATCATCTCTTGGCCACACGGAGAGGCCGCGAGAGTCTTCAAATATCGGATCAATTTCCTTGCTGTTGAAGCCGCGCTTTCTCGCCACGATGTCGCCGCCATTGCCGTCTCGCGTCCCACCAATCCGACGGGAAATGTGCTGACCGATGAAGAGGTCCAGCGCCTCTCGGGACTGGCGCTGGACCACGGGATCCCGCTGATCCTCGACAATGCGTACGGGGCTCCCTTCCCCAGCGTCTTATTCGTACCCGCTCAGCCGTACTGGGCACCACATGCCATTCTCACCCTCAGTTTGTCCAAGTTGGGGCTTCCGGGGACGAGAACGGGAATCGTCATTGCTCCTCCAGAAATCGCCAGTTCCGTCGCCGCCATGACCGCGATCACGGGATTGGCGAACGGCAATGTCGGGCAGCAACTCGTCTTGCCTCTCATTGAAGATGGTCGCATCCTGCGTCTGGGGCCCGACATCCTCAGACCCTTTTATGAGCAGAAAAGCCAAGCCGCCGCCATCTGGGCTGCGGAAGCCTTCGCAGCGCACCATGTGAACTGGGCCATGCACGCCAGCGAGGGAGCGTTCTTCCACTGGCTCTGGCTGAGAGACATGCAGATCCCAACTCGTGAGTTGTACGAACGGCTCAAGGCCCGCCAGGTGCTGATCGTCCCCGGCGAATACTTCTTCTTCGGACTCGACGAGGACTGGCCTCATAGCCGTGAATGTCTGAGATTGAATTTCTCCCAGCCAGAGAAGACCGTGCGGGAGGGGCTTCAAATCATCGCCGAAGAGGCAGCACGTGCCAGCCGGTGAAGTCCGATTCCTGTGGCACCAGGCGGGTGGGGCCATGTGGTTTGCCCTTGATTTGTGATGACTCAAGGATCGATACTGAACTTGTTGCAGGCGTCTCTAAGGTCGGGGTTCTAGACATGTCATTGTTTTCGCGTCGCGAACTGCTGCGGTACTCGGTCGGGGGCACGGGGGCTTGGGCGCTGTCGGGCTTGGCGGGGCGGACGATGGAAGCCGCGGGAGCACCGGGTGGTCGAAAGCCGCACCTCCCAGCGCGGGCCAAGCGCGTCATTTTCCTGTTCATGCACGGGGGCCCCAGCCAAGTCGACACATTTGACTATAAACCCGAGCTCCAGGCCCGCGACGGGGAGGCTCTGCCATTTGAAGCCGCTCCCCGCATCGACGCCAAGCCGGTGCTGATGAAGTCTCCCTGGAAGTTCGCCCAATACGGCCAGTCGGGGCGCTGGGTCTCAGAACTGCTCCCCTACACAGCTCGATTTGTGGATGATCTGTGCATGGTCCATTCCGTGCATAGCCGAGGCCAATCGCACGGGCAAGCTGTGTCCATGCTGCATACGGGCAGCGACAACTTGGTGCGACCTTCTGTCGGAGCCTGGGTCAGTTATGGACTGGGTGCCGAAAACCCCAACTTGCCAGCGTTCGTGTCGATCGCCCCAGCCAGTGGGCACGGTGGGCCTCGCAACTATGGAGCAGCGTTCCTCCCGGCGGAGTTCCAGGCCACTCCCATCGGTAAGCAGGGAAAGCTCGGCGATGCCCAGATTGCCAACCTCCAACCGCTGATGCCCACGGACGAGCAACGGCGTCAGCTCGATTTGATCCAGGCCCTCAACACCGACCACTTGGCTCGGGCGGGGCGCGACACACTCTTGAAGGGTTCGATTGAGTCGTACGAACTCGCCTTCCGCATGCAACTCGCTGCAC
>JANOKO010000059.1:0-2656 GCA_031419335.1 Planctomycetota bacterium | reverse complement strand
GCTGGTCCTTGACCTTCTCGGAGCGAGCGTTCTCGGCAGACTTCTCGAAGGCCTTGTCCGCCTGCGCGAGAACCGTGTTGACCCAAGTGTGAATCTGACTCGGCTGGAGGCCGAACTCCTCGGCGAGGGCCGAGACGGGCTCCTTGCTGGCCAGATGCCGACGCACGATCTGGGCCTTCTGCTCCGACGTGAAACGACGACGAGTGCGACTCATGGATGATCTCCTGTTCAGGTCATACTAACCCAAACCGAGACCGATTCCATTTTCAACTGAGGCAGGACAGTGGTATCCTTTGACTTGAATCCCGATGCGTCTGCTTCGATAGCTTACAATCAAATCGAGTCCCTGATCCCCAGTCACTTTCGTGGTCTCAACCGTATAGCCAAGCTCCGTGAACACTCTTTCGAGAAATGCCTCGAACTCGACGCTCCGCATCTCTTTCCACCTCTCGTCGAGTAAATCCTTACGCCGACGTTCGTGAGATGCGGCGTACTGTTCTCGCTCCAACGCTAGTCGCATGACTGTGAGGTTGTCTGAATTGGATTGCCAGGCACACTTCAATTCCTGATGGCGAGCCACAATCTCAGGCGCTTTTAATTTCAGCTCCGTCAATTCCCTGTTCAGCCTCGCAGCTTTCTCAGTCCCTTTCGCATCCGATGGATACAGAACCATGAACACCATCGCGACGACACCCAGCATTCCACCAACAACGCCCAACGCAGGTGAACTCAGCCCCGCAACTCCAACACCGGCCATCGTTGTCCCTCCAATGAGGACTGCACCGGGTCGCCAGACAATTGTGTTATCAACGAACTGCCGAACTGACTTCGACAGTCTCAGGAACGAACCTTTCAAAACAACCATACGCCATTGTATCTTCCTCAAGTCGGCCTTAGTCCGCTGAATCGAGATTGCATGTCGAGCGACCGCCATTTCCAGGGACTGAATAGACTCCGCTGTTGTCGGTGTAGTTGTTCTTTCCATCGTTACCTCACTTTCCCTTGGACATGCGTTTGCGAGCCGCCGCGATGACTCGGTCAATCTTTGCGACCGTTCCCGGCATCGCGGAGTTCTTGCCCGACTCCAGACGCGACGCCGTTTTTTGCCGGATGCACGCCAGTTCCGCCAGACGTTCCTGACTCAGACCGACCGACTTGCGGTCGCGAATCAGATTCCGAGCCAGCGAAATCCGGGTGTACTCGACCGCCGGAAACCGACCATTCGCATCCGGCTGGGGCAGTGGTGGCAATGTGGTTTCGTTGGCCATCGTGGTTTCCAATTGGAACAGTCGCCCAGAGTCCTTGAACCGTGCGTCACAAGTCGAACAGAATCCGCAGCCGGTCTTCCACTTCATCGAGTGTGGCCGGAGTCACTGCCCCCCAGCGCTGCACCAGCCGATCCTGCGAGATGGACCGCACCGCTTCGCACATGATGAAGCTCTTGGTCTTCGTGCCCCCTTCGGGAGGTTGCAGCGGGACGTGCCACGGAATGGCTTTGTCTTTGCTGGTGATCGGCAAGACGACGACCAGATCGGCGGGACTCTTGTTGAAGCCGTTCGCTGAAACAACCAACACCGGACGTTTGCCCGCCTGTTCCCGTCCCCGTGTCGGGTCGAGATCGACCAACCAGACTTCGCCCCGCAGTGGAGTGGTCATCGCGATTCCTTTCCGAGTCCGTCCGTGAGCGTCACATCCCACGCCTTGCGTTCCGCCTGCTCGGCAGCCCACGCTTTCTTGTCGCCCCGCAGTGCCCCATATGCCTGCGCTGCCTGTTCCAGGAACCGTTCCCGTCGCAGCGATTCAATCGCCTGTTCCAGGACAGTCGGCATCGACTCCCCGAGTTCTTCGGAGAGCGCCTTCAGCTTGCGATGACTCTCCGGGTTGATGCGAACGGTGGCAGACATGCTTTCGCTCCGTAAAGGAATCCAGTCGTGACGGTCCAGGGGGACAGCATCAGTATACATCGGCGTATTCATTGTGCCATACACAATCTGAATGGAGGTCGGTCGGTCAATCTTCTCTCTCTCTCTGTCACCCCCACAAGGGGTGACTCTTATGGTCCCTTATGGGATATGAGAAGCCAGCTTCCCGCAGAGATGTCGCAAAACTTCCCACCCCCCTGAGAAGCCAGCTTCCCGCGTCAGCCGGTCGGTTTGGCCAGCGGTTGCACCCGGTAGACCGACACTCCCCCCGTCAATCCCCCTTGGTGAACCAGTCGAAGCAACCCGCGTTTCCGCAGCCCCGCCAGAGCGTTTGTCACGGCCCGCCGACTGACTCCGATTCGCCGTCCGATGTCGGTTGAGCTTGTTCGCACCGTCCCGCCTTGCTTCGTGTCTCGCCACAGCACGAGCCACGTCAGAGCTTCCGCCCGTGACAGGTCCGCCATCGAACAATCCACGAACGCATTCAGTTCCCCGAAGCGGTTCGAAGTCGCCGCTGTTCGCTTCGGCTTCTCACTGGCCTTGCCGGTCGATGCCGGTCGAGGTGTTGTCGGTTCCATCGGCGGCAGAACCGAGCAGCCTTTCAGCACGGGCGGGCGTCCATTGGTGTCGCTCGTCACTGGACTCCCTCCCAGCGGTTCGCGTCCCACTCGACCGGCTCGAAAGGCTGCGTCGAGTCGATCGGCGTGAACGACTGCCTTGGCTTGTCGAACCTC
>JANOKO010000058.1:0-3352 GCA_031419335.1 Planctomycetota bacterium | reverse complement strand
CCCCTTGTGTCTTAGCCGGGGGGGCGAAATTGCCTCCCCGTAGGACGGCCTTACCTGGCCGTCCCCGATCGACTCTCGCAGCAGGACGGCCTGGAAAGGCCGTCCTACGGGGGACAGGGTTTCAGGCGTTCGTGTCGAGTTCGCGACGCGACCGGGGTTTGGCGTGGGGAGCGGTGTTCCACTCGATAGTCTTGCGAAAGGTCGCTTCCGCTTCGGACTGTCGCTGATCGCCGCGTCCGAGCCCCCCCGACACGTCCGCTCCCACCGAGAACGACATGTGACCCACTCCCTGCAAGCGGGCCTCTGTCTCCAAGAGTTGCACGTTGCGTTCCAGGAACCGCATGACAGCTGGATCCTCGGCGGAGACGAACGCCCGCAGTCCTTCGGGGGCGTCCACCAGTTCCAGGGTCAGTCGTCCCAATTCGGCGGGTTCGAGTTGGATCGTGGTTCGAGTTTCGTGCTCGGTGACCATGGTCCGAACTTGACGCACGACCTCGCTCAGTTCCGTTCGCGACTCATCGGGGACGCCGCGCGGAATGTGCGAGGACTGTGTCTCCGCCGGTGGGATGTTCGTGTGGACTTCATTCGTGTGGACGCTGTTCATCGGGATGGATGCGAAACCCGTTGGTCGGTCGGCAGTGATGGAGATCTCGGCATCCGGAGCCGGTTCGTCGAAGGAAGGAGTTTCCATTTCGACTGCTGGTTGAGCCAACGCTTGCTCGCCCATTGGGAGACGCACGTCTCCCAAAGATGAACTCGTCGAAAGACTTTCGTCCATTGTCGAAGATGGCGAACTGACCGCTGGACTATTGGTCTCTGGTGTGGATCGATGTCCTGGATCGGGTGTCGGCCCATCGACGGTGACAGGGGCGATCGACACCGATCGGGGATCGGTTGAGAGTTCTTTGCAAGGATCTCCGACGAGAGCTGGCCCCACTTCGATCAACGGAGGCAACTCCGCGCGAGACATCCGCTTAAAGTCGCTGGGCACTAGCGGCGGTGAGTCGTCCTCGGTGCTGGCCACGGTGACTTCAGAACGCTGTTCGATCGGAAGCGGGAGTGTGACACCCAGCCACATCATTTGTTCCGCAGGGGACAGATCCTCTGAGATATCGGATGTCTCCTGATCCTCAAGAGGAACGTCCGGCGGCGATGTCCCGAGCCTCTCTCGTAGCGCTGCAACGAGTTGAGACGCTAGGAGGTCGATCCCGAAGCTGGCTGCCGCTGTGTCGTCAGGACGCAGTTCGATCGGAAGTGGGAGTGTGACGCCCAGCCTCATCATTTGTTCCGCAGGAGACAGATCCTCCGAGATGTCCGATGTCTCTGGATCATCGAGAGGATCGTCCGGCGGCGACATCCCGAGACCCACTGGCGCCGAGACGAGTTGAGCCGCTTGGAGGTTGATCTCGAAGCTGGCTGCGCACTTCTGGGCGTTGATCGAGAGCGGTCGCTCGTCGGCGGCGGAGAGGCCGCTCGCCAAGTTCTCCGAGGCCCCCGTGAAGTCGATAGTCACTCGCCCATCCTTTGCGCGTTGAACGATATTCCGTACTGACAAGCAATTGACATGCCAGTGAGCACGCCGGACTCGGCGATCTGCCACGTGCGATGAAACAGCCAGTTTTCATGAACCCACCAGGCTTTCCCGTGCCAGAGGACCGTGATGTCTGTTCCTGGAGTCGGAACGAACTGCTCGGAAACCCGCCGTGGTCGTCAAAATCTCGCCTGACGAGGTGCATCCACTGCGACGTGAGCGCAGACACTCGCATTGCGTCTCCCGTTGCGACTGACCTCTTCGACACAGACCTCATCCAGGCCGGTCGACCGCGGGTTTCTGAAGTGTCGAGCAGTTGGTGACCATGATCGACCGGGCACCGATGCTAGTTTTGTCGTGTATGCATCAGAAAAGTCGGCAGCCGTGAGATTCTGCTCCCTCTCCCCCACAATCGGCACGGCCTTCAGAGAGGACATCACTGTGGGGGAGAGGGTTGGGGTGAGGGGGCCACATCGCTCGCTCTAAGCCCCTCACCCCGGCCCTCTCCCCACAGCCATGTCCTTACAGAAAATCTCGCCGCCAGTGGGGAGAGGAGGCAGAAACATGCCACTGTCTACAATTCTGACGCACACACCAGAGAGCCTGTCCTCGTTGCATTACGATCCCCCGAGACTCATATGGTTGCCACGACCAGTCCCCCCGAATCCTTGAGCATCCCGATTGATGTCAAGCGACACTTGCAGTCGACTCTGCGCGGGTCGTTGATGCTGCCCACGGCGGCGATGGAGGCGCTCGAGGTCGCAAAAGATCCCTACAGCACAATCCGAGAGTTTTCACGGATCGTCGAGCGCGATCTGGGGCTCGCCACCGAGATCATCGCTCAGTCCAACAGCATCCTGTTTTCACCGGATCGTCCGGTGACGAGCCTGTACCAATCGGTTTTACGATTGGGATTCAAGCAGTGCCAAAACCTGATTCTATCAGCCAGTTTGTCCAGCTTGATGCAACGGTTGCCCTTGAAGGGCCGGCTGGCTCAAGAGTTGTTGTGGCGCCACAGTATCACCACGGCGGTCACCTCGGTTCATCTCAATCGACTCATGGGGTTGGGTTTCCATGGAGAAGACTTTACGGCCGGGTTGATTCATGATGTGGGTCGAATGTTGATTGCCGCTTCCTACCCGGATCAGTTTGAGGAGATCGACTCGCTGGACTTTGACGAGACCAATGGCGTCACCCAAGCGGAACGCGACGTCTTGGGAACCGACCATTGTGCGATCGGCGCGTGGTATGCCGAGGAGAACCACCTGCCGAGCGAACTGCGGGAAGTCATGCTGGCCCACCACGGAGATCACCCGGCGATCATCAACCCGCGACTCGTGGCCTTGACGATGGCGAGCGACCATCTCGCCAACTATGTCCAACGGCACGCGAACCCGGCGGAGTATCCCTTCCGAGATAATCCAGGGTTGCAGCGACTCGAACACCTCGGATCACCCGGGGCTGTCGAGCGGGTCGGTGAACTGTGCGAGAGCTTGCTCACCGATGTGATTCATCAGTCGCTTGAGATGTCGAAGCCGCTCCATCCCGGTCAATTCCAACGAGGATGACACACGATGTTGACATTCTCCTGCCACGTTCCTGGACCTCGGCGTTGTTTGCTGGAGGTCGCGGGGTATTCCCATTCGGTCGACCCGGTCTCGGGAGACCATGTCGACCTGGTGCTGAGCGCATCGGGAACCAAACTGACGATGCTCCTGGGGGACGCCACGGGCCACGGCGCTCGGGCCGGAATGATCACAGCGGAAGTGATCGGTTCGATTCGAAGCCTCGCGACGGAAGGGGTCGCACCGCACCAGTTGC
>JANOKO010000057.1:0-1629 GCA_031419335.1 Planctomycetota bacterium | reverse complement strand
CGGCGGAAATCCACGACAAGAAGCTCGATACCGAGGTCACCTCGGTCCGCCAGGAGATCATCGACCGCCAAGTTCAGATGAATCTCTCCAGCCGCCAGATCGCACAGTTGTCCGACGAAGTGACTCGGCTGACGGACAGCGTCGCCAGCCGCAAGCGGTTGCTGGCTGACGCCTATCCCACGCTGAAGGCCGCGATCGATGGCCAGCAGAAGACGCTCAAGTTCGCCAACCAGGACTACACCCTGGAGAACTTCCAGCGCGAGATTGACGACCTGCTGGTGATGCAAGACCGCGAGACCCGGCAATTCGAGATCAAGACCAAAGGGCTGGCCCACTTGAAGAAGAGTTCGGAGGATGGCCAAGCTGCACTCAACGAGATGAAGCACTCACTGGACACCACCGAGCAAGAAGTCGCCTTGCTGCGCAGCCGTCGCGAGCAGGCGAACACGGAGTCGCTGACCCTCGATCTGGTTTCGTCGGCGACCGCGAAGAGCGAGACGGTGGGTGCGGACCTGGGGGCCAGCGTGGCCCGCCTGAAGGGAACCGTCGATCAGGTCGAGTCTCGAAACGAAGCCCGCCGCGGGATGGCCGGTCCCGACCAACGCCCCGCGTCCCGGAACATCGACCGCCACTGGAACCGGCTCGAATCGCTCAAAGCGATCCACGACGACGCCACCGAGACCCCGAGCCAGCCAGAACCGGCTCCGGAAGTGAAGAAGACCGAAACCGCTGTCCCCACGACGATCGATGCCTCCAAGGTCACGATCACGGTCGAAGGAACTCCCTCCGCTCAGTAATCTGAATGAGATGACTCACCGCCCGCCGGTCAGTTCCGGCGGGCTTTCTCGCTTGCGTAATCAAGGCCCCATCATGTCGATCCGTACAGAGCACTCCGGCGAAAGCGATGAGCAAAAGATTCTCCGCCTGATGGACGAGCAAGCCGGATTGGCCCGCGAAGTCGAACGACTTCAAGAACACGTTCCCCCGAACGATGCCGCCATCAAGCAGACGCGACAGCAGCATCGTGACACCGTGAACGAACTGATCGCGGCGTTGTACGACCCGCTCTACAAAGCCCTGAAAGGGCTCGACCCCCGCCTGCACAACGCGGGAGCCCAGTACACGGAGATGGTCCACGACTTCTTCCTCAAGCTTCTGGAAGGGCGAGTCTCGAAGAAGGGAGAGTTCGACACCTTCACTGACCTGCGGCGATTCGTCTCCACCGTGATGATGAATCAGTTCCGTGATCATCTGCGGCGGGGCCAAACGCTCCGCGAGCACCAATCCGCGATCGCCCCCATCGCTCAGCAGAAGCAGCGTTACTTCGAAGAACGCTATCGTGTCTCCTACATCGACTTTCTGGACAAGCTCGAACAATGGGAATGCAGTGAGAACCTGGACTACCAACAGGCAGCCCGCATCGCTCTCCTGCATTATGTGGCCGGAGAACAATGGGGGGTGATCGCCAAAGAACTGGGCATCAGCGATGAACGAGTCACCAAGCTCCGTAAACTACTGGCCCAAGAGTTCAACCAGCGATAGGCCCCCTCACTCGTAGCGGAAGTCGTCAGACTTTCGCCGAATCAAGATCGTAGCGGAAGTCGTCAGACTTTCGCCGCCGGATCGGTC
>JANOKO010000056.1:0-1209 GCA_031419335.1 Planctomycetota bacterium | reverse complement strand
GCAGACCAATGATCCCGCCCGGCTTCGTGTACTCGATCCGGTCAATCATCCGCGTTTGGCCATCCACCTCTTCAAACAGATGCTCATGCCGCCAGCTCTTCATCGGCCCTTCCAGCTGGACTTCAACAATCCGCACGGGGCGATCATAGACCGAGATCTCGTGGATGGCCTTCTGGATTTGTCCCATGGCGACCATTTCAATGACGATTCGCGATCCCGTGGTCACGACTTCCGGGGCCTCGGTAAAGTGGAGACCGAGGTTGGAGTCACTGATCTTGGCCACATTGGCCGGTCGCGACAGGAAATCAAACAGAGCCTCGCGCGGGATCGGCAGCAGGATGTTTTCTTCAAAAATCGCCATGGCGGGCTCATCGGGAGGTCAGGTGCGAAGCAGTTCAGCTATTGTTGCGGGATAGGCGGGGAGTACAAGGGCGAGCGTCCCGTAGAAGAATTCGTAAGAATTCTTGCGGAACTTGTCCTGACCACTGGACTGCCAGAAGAAGTCTGACGACTTCTTCTACCGATTCTCCGGTGTCCAAATCGTCGGCCCGGCTCCGGAGATCGATTCCCGATCGGCAATGCGTCTGGCCTTCATCCGCACGTACGGGGCCACGAACATCCCGCGGTGGCGGAAGTGTCCCGGCCTCGCGTCCGGGTTTCCTCGCTTAGGCTCGACGAGATCCTCGATCACGAACCCCGCCCGGCAGAGACCGCCGACCAGTTCCTCCCAGCGGTGCAGGTACTCCCGCGTGCCCGTCTCGCGGTAGGCGTTATCGGCCACCTCGGGCAGCGGATCGTCGCCGATGTAGTAGTTGACCCCCAGCAGATAGCGATGCTGCGAATCGTGGTCGACCACTTGCAGGCAGGTCGGTGTCTTGTGCTGGCTAATGTATAGCCCGCGATCCTTCAGCACGCGGGCGATCTGCGAGAATACTGCCTCGATGCGAGGGATGTAGCAGGTGCTCACCGGTTGATGCACGATGTCGAAACTCGCCGCTTCCAGCATCGTGAGATCGTCCATCGACCCTTCGATCAGCTTGAGCGTGTACCCGCGTTTCTCCGCCTCGCGCGCATCGAGCCGCAGCATCCCCGGACTCAAATCAACCACCGTCACCTCGGCCCCCGCAGCTGCGTAGAGGATCGACTGCCAGCCGCCTCCCGCTGCCAGGCACAGCACCTTCAACCCGCGCACGCTCCCCGGCAGCCAGC
>JANOKO010000055.1:0-1464 GCA_031419335.1 Planctomycetota bacterium | reverse complement strand
CTCCTCGCCAGCCCCGGCCCCGCTGGAGCTTCGCCCTCCCGAAACGCCCATCCTCCTGCTCGACACCCTCGGCGAACTCGGAGCTGCCTGGGGACTGGCCGACATCGCCTTCGTCGGCGGCAGCCTCACTCCACGCGGCGGCCAGAACATGATCGAGCCCGCCGCCTACGCCGCAGCTGTCCTGTTCGGCCCGAACACTGGAAACTTTCGACAGGTGGTAGAGTTGCTCTTGAGCGAACAGGCTGCCCGCGTGGTGTACTCCCCCGAGGAGCTGACTCGCACGGTGAGTGAGTTCTTGGCAGACCCGAGCCTCGCCAAGCAACTCGGCGAAACCGCCCAGCGACTGGTTCTCCAGCAACAAGGAGCCACCGCGCGAACGGTCACACTAATCGTCGAATCCCTTCTCGCCGATCAACCGCGCGGGTAGGTCTTCGATCTCGCGTGCGTCGCCGAGTTGCGGACATGCCATTCGCGGCCTGCAAACCCGGACTCCAGCAACCAGTTGAGGACGGGGTCGCTGGGCGAGGGGGTGAGGCGGAGGGTGTCAGCTGCGGGTTGGAAGGGGGTAATCTCTGTGGGGCCGCTCAGTTGGGCGTAGAACAGATTTCCGGGGAGGCGGGCCTTGGCGATTCGCGGGGGGAGGTAGATGGCCCCCTCCCAGGACTCGTGGGTTTGGGGCGGCGCGGAGCGTAGAGGCGTACGCTCGGCAGAGACCAGCTCCTCAGTGCGTTGCTTCAACCGGAACGAGGTCGGCTGGCTGCATTGGACCTCGACGGTTCCATACGTATACGGCGTCTGAAAGTACCGCTGCTCCATGAACGCAAAGGCCCGCGACGTGTTGTAGGCCGTCAGCAAATACAGCCCCGGTGAGGTGCCAGTTTCCGGCGAGTGGGACTCCGGATTCGCCTCGATCGCGATCAGGAACTCCCGAAACCGGACCCCCAGCCAAGTCGACGCTACGGCCGAGATCAGCAGTCGGGCTTGGCCGTCCCGCACGACAGGGACGAGCCTCTCGGGCTGCAGCCTATTCTTCCAATAGGCCAAGTCTGCGGTGCCGTACAGCGTGACCTCTTGCGAGTTGCGGACCTCCGCGATGTATTTGGGGGGCGCGCTGATGGTGGACGCTGACATCGAAGAACCATTTCACTGTCACGGAAGAGCGAAAGCAACACTTTATACTCCGCTCGGCGTCATATGAGGAATTCTGGCGAGCCCCTGGGCGTGAGCCGAAACGTCTCACGGCAGCATCACAAGTCACCAAGTGATTCCTGACTCTGAGTATGCAGACACTCGCGAGCGATTTCCGTGGAAGGTCCGTCGGGACTCCGGTACAGTGGAGGCAACATCGCGCTCAACCGCTTCGAGGAGTTCATTTCATGGTCCGCACCGCTTCCACCATGTTGCCGCTCGGCAGCCCGGCCCCCGACTTCTCGCTCCGCAATGTGGATGGGCAGACTCTGACGC
>JANOKO010000054.1:0-1918 GCA_031419335.1 Planctomycetota bacterium | reverse complement strand
GGTCCACAATCGTCTCGTTCAGCGTGTTCAGATTCCCAGGATATCCATTGTTGACCAGCAGATTCTCCCACCGCCGATTGGTGGCGGAGTAGAGATAATCCATGTAGTCCAGTGTGGTCAGCGGAGGGTAGTGCAACAACTGAATCGACGTGGTCTTTTGCATCGCCAGGCCAAACGGGGGCAGAAACTTCACCGTCGGCGGAAGGTTCGTCTGGGCATTGTAAATCTGGAGAGCGGTACTGACCGCCTGGAGAAACGCGGGGATCGTTTGTGAGTAGCTCGTGAGATCGGCGTTCGCGAGGGGCACGGACATGCTGACCGAAAAGACCGTTGTTGAAAGCTTGGGATCCCCCGCCGCCGAGACGCGAGCCCACGCACCGAAGTAGTTGTCTCTCAACAGCGTCTGGTTGATCGAATGTGCGATACATTCGGCCAGGGACTTTTTGCTCGTGGGATCGTAAGCAAAGAGTGGGGCCAGAAATGCCTGGGTTCCAATCTCAAACGTCACGGAATTGCTGTTCATCGTGTCACCTTCGTGAAAGACTCGGCGATCAAAGAGGGGCCGAAACACCCTCTGACAAGAATGATCCTGACAGCCGTAATGACCAATGTCAATTTGCTGTCAACGACATGGCCAGCCAGGTGTCACTCAAGACTGAAGGAGTTCCGCCGCCTTTTCGCCGATCATCACCGACGGGGCGTTCGTGTTACCCGTGGTGATGTTCGGCATGATCGAAGCATCGGCGATTCGCAAGCCATCGATCCCGTGGACCCGTAACTGAGGATCGACGACACACATGGGGCTGGTCCCCATCTTGCAGGTACTCGTCGGATGGAAGTAGGTCGAGACGCTATTGCGGATGAAGTCGATCATCTCGGGGCGGCTGAGCGGTCCAGGCATGACCTCGCGAGCGCGGAACGGAGCGAACGCATCGCTCGCTCCAATGTTGCGACACAACTCGACCGCTGCGAGCATGGCCGTGATGTCGGCGTCGCGCGACATGAAGTTCACGTCGATGATCGGAGCAGCTGTGGGGTCGGCACTGGTCAGCTTCACGGTCCCGCGCGAAGCGGGGCGGACGACGCTGGGGCTGATCGTGTAGCACTGGTCATGCGGCAACCGCCCGGCCAGTTCCGGTGAGGCCAGCGGAAACTCGATGAACACCGGCTGGATGTCCGGCCCGAGCAGACGCGAATCGGATTTCCACCAGAGGGTACTCTCGGCCCCGTTGTTACGGACTGGAGGCAGAGGCCCCTGGCACTCATAGACCAGACCAGCGAGCAACGGATGGTCCTGGAGATTGCGACCGACGCCCTTGAGATCCTGGGCGACCGGAATGCCCAACGACTTCAGATCCTTCTCCGGACCAATTCCAGACAAGAGTAGGATGCGCGGCGAGCCGATCACGCCCGCGCTGAGGATCACTTCGCTTGTGGCGTGGGCCGTCTTCACTTGGCCCTGATGGCGGTACTGAACTCCGGTGCAGCGTGACCCGCTGAGCAGCACGCGGTCGGTCTCCGCGTGCGTCACCACGGTGAGGTTGCGGCGCGTCATTGCCGGGCGGAGATACCCATCGACGACGCTGAACCGCTGGCCGTCCTTGACCGTAAAATTGAAGTAGCCCACCCCGAGCATGTCCGGCCCGTTGATGTCGTCCAGGACCGGCAGGCAGACTGAACGGCCGCCTTCGATGAAGGCTGCCGAGAGCGGATTCGGATCGACGGGCGGCGTCACATAGATCGGTCCGCCCCGCCCCCGTAACGGGCTGGCCGGTCCTTGCCAGTCCTCGATCTTCCGGTAGAGCGCCGAAACCTCGGCCCAACTCCAGCCTCCTCAGCGCGCCGGGTCACGATCGAAGATCACACCATATTTCGGTTCGCATACCTCGCTCCGGCGCGCTGAGGACAGCGTCGCCCT
>JANOKO010000053.1:0-7323 GCA_031419335.1 Planctomycetota bacterium | reverse complement strand
GGAACAATGGGCTGCCCGAACCAGTCGATCCCCTCGATCGGGTCGACATAATACAGGGCCGGAATCTTCTGGGTCGGCGGAGCGGGATCCCACTGTTGAGTTTTGTAATTCGGACACGAAGCGTTGAACGCCGCATCTCTGACCAACAAGCTCGTGATCTCGTGATCGGACATGTAATCGACCGGAGGAGCCGTCAGCACCATGTCGGGCCGCGCCAGACGAATCATTTCTGTGACTCTCCGCCGACTCTCATTGTCGTGGCAAATCTGCAGATCCTTGAACTCTAAGCAGTAATACGGTGCCCCCAGCAAATCCGCTGCGGCTTGCCCCTCCTTCCGGCGGACAGCTGCGATCTCTTCGGAACCCAGAACGGCGCTGCCGCAGTCCCCCGCAGTCATGGTAGCCAAGATCACTTCACAGCCCTGTTGCTTGAGCCGGGCCAAAGTACCGGCACATTGAATCTCGATATCATCGGGGTGAGCGTGGATTGCGAGAACGCGAGCCAGAGACATGCGGCACCGAGAAAACAGGAATGGGGTGAGTCGAAAAGCCCGTATTGCCAGTCTACACAGTGAGTGGGGAATGTACCCCTGTTATGCGGGAACGAACCACCGTCGTTGCCGAGGAACCCCCGCTGGCGTACAGTGCCTGTGCGTCTCCGGTGTACGGACACGCAGGTTCCTCACCTCATTCGTAAGCAGCCTGGATGTCGGACTTTCGCAACCTGCTGGGCGTGTTTTTGCAATTAGCGGCGTTGACGTTTCTGCCGGTACTGATCTTGTGGCAGCTCAATTTCGGGTTCAACCTCTTATGGATGCCGGGACTGACACTCTTGGGCGTGGCCGTGTTTGTGATTGGTCACAAGCTGCGTGACCGGGTGACGTAGTGAGACTTCGCATGAGGTATTCTCTGGCGGTGACGGTCCTGATGGTTTTTGCTGCGGCTGGCCAATTGCCTGCGTCCGATGAAATCTCGGGCGAACTGGTGGGGCTGCAGGTCTCATTAGCAGCGGAGAAGCAACTCGTCGTGCATGACCAGTTAGTCACAGCGGGCGAGTGGGTGGCTGCACTCGATCTGCTCGACCGGTTGAACGTGGACAGCGGCAATGTGCTCATCAAAGTCGCGCCCTCGCGGTTCGTCGGCCTGCCCGTGGCGATCCAGCAGCGTCTTTGCCGACTCCCTTCCCCGGGGTTGGAGTTCTATCGACGGCGCAGTGATCCCCCGGCACTCATCCGCTTGCATCGTGCCCAGTTCAACCGGGACGACGACGACCTGTGGAAGATTGTCGAAGAGGCCAGTGCCTCAGTTGCGGCACCAGCAGCGATTCATCACCTCGCCTCCCAAGCGGCGACACGAGGAGATTTGGAGCTGGCATTGCGACTGTGGAGTCGATTGATTGAGATGCCGGACCGGAACCAGCGCGTGTTCCCCTCACCGTTGACCAAGCTGTTGGTCAGGGAACCGGAGCCAGCACAGAGGGCACTCCAGAAGGCCCTGGCCGTTCGCCAGACACTCGGTGTTCCGCTGGCCGAGCACGAGATTCAGTCCGCCACGGAAGCCAATTCCCAGTCGGGGAAACTGGCGGAACTGCCACTGCTGGAAGTCCTTGGACCACCCAGAACTCATGGAGCGTCTGCCGCTCTGGGAGCAATCCGTTGGACCACCGTTGCCGCAGCAAGTTGCCCGCTGGCGGAGTCTCAAACACCTTTGTCCGTCACTGCGAGTCGGGCCGGACTCTTGCTCATCAACAATGGGCAACAGGTCCGGGCGATCCATTCTGACACGGGTGAGCCGTACTGGCCGAGTGACCAGCCCCTGGATGTCGGGGAGGTTTACCGGGAAGTCCTCGTGAATGACGACCTGACTCGAGAGCTTGCCTGCCGGATTGCCGGTGGACAGTGTTCCAGCGACCGCTATTTCGGGGTACTCGGGGAAGCTCCGCGCTGGCGACCTCGACCAGGATTGGTTCCACTGTCGGGATCACTCGTGGCGCTCGATACCACACAGGGCCAAGGGCGTATGCTGTGGCGAGTCGAGACACGCCACCTGCCTGAGCCGGACTGGCTGTTCCACGGCCAGCCGGTGCTGTCGCCGGGTGCTTGGCCGGGCGAGAATCTGGTGGTCGTGCCGCTCTGCCGTGCCGCTCCTCAAGTCGAACTCGCCATCGCCGCTTTCTCGCAGGACGCTGGCCAGTTGGTCTGGTGGACGCGCATCGGGATCTGTGGTGCCGAGCCAGGGCGACCACTCGCTCAAACACAACTGCTCTCGCGGGCGGGATTGGTTGTGGCCCGGACACTGACTGGAGTCGTGCTGGCCCTCTCTGCCCGGAGTGGCCAAATCCAGTGGGCCTCGACTGCGTTGGTCGCATCACCGCCCGTTCAGGTGGAATCGCCAGCACCGCTCTTGGATGCCCGCGCGGGAGTCCTGGCTGTGGCTGATCCGGTCCTGTCGCAGGTCAGTGGGTTGTCACTCGATAGCGGAGAGGTGCTGTGGCAGCACGAGGTTCCGTTTCCGATTCAAGGTGTGGTCTGCGCTCCTGGAGGCCGAGTCTTGATCGCTGGAACACGATTAAGGGCTGTCTCGCTGATGAATGGGATTCCGCTTTGGGAACACGGATTCGACGATCTGGCGACAGCCGGAACGGGCGTGCCGCAAGTGAGTGGATGGACTGCTGTATGGCCCACTCGAAATGCCGTATGGGGGTTGGACCTCGACCAGGGTGGCATCGAATTTCAGCGAATGCTTTCTAACGGTCCGGTCGCAGTCCCGATACAGCTTGTCCAAAATGATTCGCACTGGATTCTGTGCCTGCCGGATGCCATTCTGAGTCTGAAGAAGAACCTTCCCTGACAGAAGTCGTGAGACCACTGTCAGGACGTGGCGAGTGCAACGACTTCGAGAAGTGAACTCTCATGGCATTCGATACCCCACTGGATCCCCGCATTTCCGCCTCGTTTCCGTCACGTCATGCAGCGGACAGCAGCCAATTGGCCGTTCGGAGTGTGGGCTTAACGGTGCTGATTGTGTGCGGGGCGTTTGCTTTGGCGTGGGTGCTGACCCGGGTGTTCGGCAGAGATCCAGAGGGTTCGCCATGGACGATGGTGTTTCATCCCGCGTTTGGTGTCAGCAGTCTGCTGTTGCTACGGGGCAGCTACTGTTTGAGCCGGGCGCTCGGGGCCGTCAAACAGGAACGGCAAGCGGAATTTCGAAGCTGGCTGAAACGCGGACTGCAGGCCGGGGGGCTATTCACCGCCGTACAGACTTACGCCTTGTGGGCCATCAGTCCGGTGGAGCGCGGGGCGAGCGCCACTTCGCTGGGAGTCAGGCCCTTCATCCTCCTACTCTGCACGTTGCACGTGCTGCACTTTCTGGTGGCGATTCTGAGCCTCAGCTATGTGACTGTGCGTGCCTTGGCGGACAAGTACGACCATGAATACCACTGGGGAGTGACTGTATGTGCGTGCTTCTGGCACTTCCTGGGAGTCATCTGGGTCGGTGTTTTGGCGGTCATTGTGATCGCACTTTAAGCCGAGCGCGAGCGAGTTTCGAAAGTGATCGAGACAACCCCGTGGGCACATGGGACACGTGCCCACGGGTCTCACACAAACTGGGTGATCCCCGGCATGGCGACTTCCGGCATGGCCAATGGTCCGAACTCCAGCTTTTCCGGTCCCAGTTTTTCCTTCGAGTTCACAGCCTCTTCCCATGTAATCCGCTTGCCGGTATAGGCCGCCATACGGCCCATGATCGCCAGCAATGTACTCTTCGTCATATAGTCGCCGTTGTTGATCCGGTTTCCATTCCGGATGCTGGCGAACAGTGCATCATGCTCCAACTGGTACATGTTGTAATCCTTGCCGTCCGAGGACCAGGCATTGGGGCCCTCGATGCTGGCATCATAGCTCTTGATGTGGCAAGTGCCGTTGGTCCCATAGAAGTGGTCCGAAACGTCGTTCTGGCAACCGTCCTGCTGGCGGCAGCGGCTGAACCCCTTCAGTCCGTCGGCATATTCGTACTCAATGGCGAAGTGGTCATAAATGTGACCGAATGCAGGCTCGCTTCGGACTTGACGCCCTCCCGTTCCAGTCGCGGCCACTGGCGTCTGGTCGTGCATGGCCCACCCCAGCTTGTCAATGCTGTGAATGTGTTGCTCCACGATGTGATCGCCCGAAAGCCAAGTGTAGTAGAGCCAGTTTCGCATCTGGAACTCCATGTCGCTCCACTGCTCTTTACGCCCATGATTCCAAAGGAAGCCCGTGTTATAGGAGCACTGCATGGCCACGATCTTACCGATCTGTCCATCATGCATCCGCTTGAAGGCTTCCATGATTTGCGTGTGATATCGCCAGCACAGCCCCGATACGACAGACAGGTTCTTCTCCTTGGCGACCTGGCAGGCTGCGATGACAGTCTGCACCCCGGGTGCATCGACCGCCACCGGCTTCTCGCAGAAGACATGCACGCCAGCCTCCACGGCTGCTTTCATCTGAGCTGGGCGAAATCCCGGCGGTGAACAGAGCAAGATCACATCTACGCCCGAAGCCAGCAGCTTCTCCGTGCAGTCGAAGCCCACGAACTTGTGGTCGTTGTCCACGGCAATTTTGTCGGCGATGTCCTTCATGGCCTTCAATTGACTCAGTCCCGACTCCAGTCGATCCGCAAAGGCATCTCCCATCGCGACCAGCTTGACGTTCTTGTCCGCTCGCAAGGCTTGGCTGGCAGCACCGGTGCCGCGTCCGCCGCAGCCGATGATTCCGACTCGCAAGACATCGTCACCGGCTGCATAGAGCGCACTGGGACTCAGAGCCGTGAGCAGCGTGCCGCCGAGGGCCGCCAGAGTGCTCGTCTGAAGGAACTGACGACGGGAGGGAGAGGTCGGTGTGTTCGGCATGGGGAATGTTCTCCAGTTGCGAAGTGGCTCGTCAGGCGGCAGTGATGGCATCGTATCCCGCCAATCCGACTGCACTGAGTACGAATCGGCAAGCCCTGATGATAGCAGGGAGTGGTCAGCGAGTTACAGCCAGAAAAGCCGGATTTTCAAGGGAAGTGACGACACCCGCGGATGACGCAAACTCCCGCGGAAGTGCGGCAGTTGAATCTCGTTTTCCAACGGGATACAGTCCCTACTTGAATGGATAAGCCGCCCGATGGCAAACCACCTGTCCCGCTTCGTAATCCCATGCCAGACTCTACACCGACTTCCGCCCTTCCAGGAACTTGGACGCGGAAGCATTTACTCGGGCTCCAGGGCCTGTCGGCTGCGGAACTGACGACAATTCTGGATGAAGCAGACCGTTATCTGACCCTATGGACCACGGGGCAGACTAAGTTCGACGACTTGCGCGGGACTGCCGTTGCGAACCTCTTCTTTGAACCATCAACACGCACGAAAACCAGCTTCAGTCTCGCGGCCAAACGTCTGAGCGCCGATACAGTCGACTTCACCGCTTCGAGCAGCAGTCTCTCCAAGGGCGAGACCTTCATCGACACCGCCCTCAATATTCAGGCGATGGGTATTCACCAGATGGTGGTCCGACACAGTTCCTCTGGAGCCCCGGAGCAGTTGGCCCGTGAGGTCGACTGCTGCGTTATCAATGCGGGGGATGGAACGCACGAACACCCGACGCAGGGATTGCTGGACATCTTTACGATCCGCTCGCACCGGCAGTCACTCCAGGGACTGACGGTGGCCCTTGTCGGCGACATCAAGCATAGCCGCGTCGCCCGCTCGAACATGTGGGGCCTGAAGGCGCTCGGGGCGCGTGTGATCGTGTGCGGTCCACCCACGCTGATGCCCGTGGAGATTGAGCAATTTGGCGTGGAGGTGGCCCACCGGCTGGATGATGTGCTGGAGCAGTGTGACTGTATCAACCTGCTGCGGGTGCAGTTCGAGCGTCAGCGCGGAGCCTACTTCCCATCGGTTCGCGAGTATGCGCATCTGTACGGGATGAATGGCACTCGCATGAAGCACGCCAAGCCGGACGTGCTGATCCTCGCCCCCGGCCCGATCAATCGCGGGGTCGAGATCACCCCCGATGTGGCCGATGGCCAGAACTCGGTGATCCTCGATCAGGTGACAAACGGACTGTTCATCCGCATGGCCTGCCTCTCCTTACTCAACCGAGCCAGAACAATTCCGACTCAGCAGGAGAAGCCCCGATGAGTCCCTCTTCCCTTCATCCGGCTTCCCTTCTCCTCCGAGGCGGTCGACTGATCGACCCGCTCACAGGCAGCGACACAGTCGGCGACCTCTTCATCCGCGACGGATTCATCGCTCCCCTCTCGGAAGCCCCGCGCTCGTGCGACCGCCTGATCGACGCCAGTGGCCTGATCGTCTGTCCTGGGTTCATTGACTGCCGTGTGGGACTCCGCGAACCAGGGTTCGAAGAAGACGAGACCATCGCCACTGGCACAGCTGCGGCTTTGGCCGGGGGATTCACGCTCGTCGCCTCGCTTCCCGACACTGATCCCGTCGTCGAGACTCGCGCCGCTGCCGAGTTCGTGCTGCAGCAAGCCGAACGCGCGGGGAACTGCCGTGTGGTGTCGCTCGGCGCGGTGACCAAGTCCCGCGAAGGCAAAGAACTCGCCGAAATGGGCGGGCTGATCGCGGGCGGAGCTGTGGCCTTTACCGACGGCAAGCAGCCGATCGCCAATGCCGAAGTCATGCGCCGGGCACTCGAATATGCGTCGATGTGGCAGAAAGTGATTATGCACTTCCCGCAAGTCCCGGAACTCGTCCAGGGCGCGGTGATGCACGAAGGCTACTACTCCAGTGTCCTCGGTCTGCGCGGCATGCCGACCGCTGCGGAGGAGATCATGGTCCGCCGGGATATTGCCCTGGCGGAACTCACCGGTGGCCGGATTCATCTGATGGCGGTGACTTCGTTGCATAGCGTCGAGGAGATCCGCGAGGCTCGCAAGCGCGGAGTGCGGGTCACCGCCGATGTGACACCGCATCACCTGCTGCTGACCGACCAAGCGCTGGAGTCTTATAACGCGAACTATAAGGTCGACCCGCCGCTGCGCACACAGTTCCATATCGACGCACTGATCGCGGGTCTCAAGGACGGGACGATTGAGACGATCAGTGCGGACCACACGCCGGTCGCCTCGGAGAAGAAGGCCCGCGAGATCGATTTAGTCCCGTTCGGTATCTCTGGATTGGAGACGCTGCTGCCGCTGTGCGTCGAGGCCCTGATCACACCGGGTCACCTGACCTGGCCGGAACTCATCGCCAAGCTCCCGACCGGTCCCGCAATGCTGTTTGGATTGGAGTCGACCAAGACCCTCACTCCCGGCACAGTCGCCGACCTGACGCTGATC
>JANOKO010000052.1:0-1185 GCA_031419335.1 Planctomycetota bacterium | reverse complement strand
CTTCCGGCTCGGGGGAATGTTCGCTACCCCAGCCGTTTCCCGTACTGCTCGGCGTAAAACTTCAGATAGTCGCCCGAGCGGTTGCGGGCGACCCAGTCTTGGTGCGACAGATACCAGTCGATCGTTTCTTGAATCCCTCGGTCGAAGGTGTACTGCGGGGACCAGCCGAGTTCCACTTCCGCCTTGCTGCAATCGATGGCGTACCGCAGGTCGTGCCCCGGTCGGTCGGCGACGTAGCGGATGGAACTCTCCGTCTTGCCGAGCATTTTGATCAGCAGCTTCGTGAGGGCGATGTTGGTCATCTCGCAGCGACCGCCGAAGTTGTAGAGCGGGGTAGCACCGGTTGGCTCGCTTTGGAGCCTACCTGTGTGCCTTGGCACAAGAGGTGCGCTATGACGCGATTCTCGACGACAGAACCTCCTCTGGCTTCGCCGCCCCGGTCGACCTCTGAGGTTTTTTCAAGTCACATGTTTGGCGATCTCCGGATTTTGTGAGGAGGTGTTGGTGAGGAGTTTTGCGAGGGGCTGTGGGCTTTGGCGAGGGCTTGGGTGTCGGTTTGATCGTGGTAGGGTTTCCGGTCTTTCCACATGTGGAAGAGGATGCGGATCCATTTGAAGGCGAGGGCGCGGAGGGTGGCGTGGCGGCCGGTGCCAGCGGCGCGTTTGGTTTCGTAGAAGGCTTTGGCCCATCCGCAACAGCGCCGGGAGTGGTCGGCGAAATAGACGAGTCCTGACCGGGACAGCCTCTGAGTATTCGTCTGCGTTCGACTCACTCGCCCGACCCGAAGCTCTACCGGGAATCGTTGCTCTACCGGGAATCGTTTCCGATCAGGCTCCAATATTCGTGATCGGGCGAGCGTGCCGACTCCCTGATGAGAGGTAGTGGGAACCCCGCGACAGATCGAATGACATTCGATGTTCAGCGCGCGGGATTGGTCCGCCGCCGCTCCGTCCGTCGGGATGGTCGGAAGTCCCCACTCCCGGAGCAGCGACCAATCCCGGTGAACGGGGGAATGCGATAAGGCTCGCGAGCGTTCCGCTTCGGGGACTTCGCGGGGTGGCTTGGCCCGCTTCGCTCGCCGCGATTCTTCCGCAATTCGGCACGTTGTTTGCCTTTTCCTGACTTCGAATGCAGCAGACCTCGCCTGAACGGGCAATTCCTGCGGTTTTCTTCGGATTCTCCTGG
>JANOKO010000051.1:0-9979 GCA_031419335.1 Planctomycetota bacterium | reverse complement strand
CCAACAAGTCCGCCCACTCTGTCCATTCCTCCGGTGCCTGATACACTGCCATCCGTGGCTCTCCGTGGGTTGCGTTCGGTTCGTCAATTCACCCGAACTCTCCCCGAAGAGCCACTTTCATCTCCAGATCAATTACTCTGGGTCACGCAGAACTTGCCCGAAAGTGCAGTTAGAGTCGGAATAGCCCCAAAATCCAAGTCTTCGAGCAGAACCCTTGACGACTTCGACAAAGGGAGGTTTTCGCATGCGTGTATTCCGAGTTGTCACCTTTCGGAACAAAGTGCCCTGGCACGGAGCGTCGGGGTGTGTCTGCTTTTATGACGCACACACACTTTGTACCCATTCAGACAGGCGTTTGACGGCTGGACCGCACGGGAGGTATGCTCGTGAGTTGTCGAATCCGGCACAACGGACGCACAGAAGTCACCGGATTTGTGTGTCGTAGAACCCCCAGCGGACGGGTGATTCAGGGATGATCGAACACAGCCCAGAACTCGATTCCGGGGAACGCCCAGGCCGACGCCCATTGCAGGCGGATGAGCTGCGGTGGTGTCGCGGGCTGTGCTGGATTGCGGGGTTCTTGCTGCTCGGTATCGGACGGACCGGGAATTCCGCTGAGCCGATGCAGCCGTTTGTCGAGGGGCTGCGTGATCGCGGGTATTACGAGATCGCGCTGACCTACCTCGATCAGTTGGAGCAGCGGGGGAACTTGCCCGCCGAGATCCAGGCACTCGTGCCGTATGAACGGGCGCAAACGTTATTGGCGAGTGCTCGTGATCTCAACAATGTTGATGCTCAGCGACAGCAGCTCGACGCCGCTGAAGCGGCATTCCAGCGATTTGTCCAAGCGAACCCCACCCATGTCCTGGCCGCCCAGGCCCACACCTGGAGGGGGCGCATCCTGTTCGAGAAGGCGCGAGTCGAGATTTTTGAATCCGATGACCCTGCCCAACAGTCCGCACGGCGAGCCTACCAGGACAAAGCCCGCGCCCTGTTGACCCAAGCCCGTGAGGTGTTCCAGTCAGCAGCCACTCAGCACAAGGCCACCTTCGACACATTCCCCTCATTCATCCCGGAAGGGGAAACGGCGAGGCGCGAGGCGCGCTCACAAGCGGAGAATGCCTACATCGAAGTCGTCTTCGACATGGGAAAGTGTACCTACTGGATGGCTCGGACTCACGATCGGGGTTCTGTGGCGGCGACCGAAGCACTGCAGTTGGCCACGGTTGAATTTACCGAGATGCACGACCGTGCTCGCACGAACACTGGGGGTAAATTTGCTCGACTTTGGCAGGGAAAATGTTACGAAGAGCAGGATCAAATCACACAGGCACTGGGCGTGTACGATGATCTGTTAGCGTTGACGCCAGACACCCCGGTGAAAGCGGCGCTGTATGACCTCTCCTTGCGTTTCAAACTCATCTGTTTGAATCACGAGCAGAAGCGGGATTATCCGCTGGTGGTGACGCTGGCAGAAGAATGGTTGGAAAGTGCGAAGGGCCGCACGCGCACCGAAGTCGGCATTGGCATCCAATGGGAGTTGTGCCGCGCACTCGAAAAGCTCGGGGGGGATTCCACCCGTGCCGAATCGGAGCGGATTCCAGTCCTCAATCAGGCACTGACTCGAGCACGATCATTGAGTCGGTCAGCCGGAGAATTCAAAGCCCCGTCCAATGCGATGATTCAGCGACTGCTGCTCGCCCTGAATCGCAGTGCCGACGATCCGACGGACTTCGATACCGCCTATGGCATGGCCGGAAAACTGTCCGATGACATTCGAGTTTTGAGTCAGCAAATCTCATCTGCGCAGTTAGCAGGCCAGATGGCAGAGTCTCGAGCCAAGCAGGCCACCCTCAAGTCCAATGCAGGGGAGATGGTCAAAATGTGCGATCTGGCTCTGCGGATGGTCAAGCCGAAGACTCCGGCTGCCGATGTCAACCGCGCGAGTGTGTTGCTGGCCTATGGCTACTTACTCGATGACCGACTCATGGAAGCTGCGGTGGTCGGTGAATACACCTTGCGGAGCTTGGCCCAGAGTAGCCCTGAAAGCGCCAAGAACGCGGGATTGATCGCGATGCTGGCCTTCGACCGGGCCTATCTCAGAGGAGTCAAGGGGAGCCGTGAATTCGAATCTCGCAAACTCATCGAGTTTGCCAGTCGTCTGGAACAGCAGTTTCCCGAATCCGATCAAGCTAATGACGCCCGACTCGCTGTGGCCCGCGTGATGTGGGACGAGCGAAAGCTCGAAGAGGCGGCGACGTGGTGGAACAAAGTGCCCGCGGGTTCGAAGGACTATGCAGGAGCTCAGCTCAGTACCGGACAGGCGTACTGGGGGCACTACACGACCCAGCTCAATCTGCCGGAGGAAAAGCGCCCCGCGCTGGCGCAACTGATGGAGTGGAAAATCGCCGCCGTGCGACACTTGGAAATCGGCATCGCGGAGCGGATGCGTTCGACGCCGGTCGATGCGCCGACTCCGGACGATCTGACACGGGGTAAGGTGACGTTGGCCCAGATTCGCAATCTGGCCGGGGTCTATCACAGCATTGACCAGACTGTTGGATCGATCGAACTCCTGACGGGGGAGCCGCACTCTGTCAGCGCGGCGATCGCGGTCCCCGAGGGCACCCAGCGCCCCAAAACACTCGGTAGTCCGAAGAGCCGGGCCATGGCGAGTTTTGCGTATCAGCAACTCCTCAAAGCCCACATCGGTGCCAAAGACCTCGACTCCGCTCGAGACGCGCGCATCCAGTTGGAGCAGGTCGCCGGTTCCGATGATGCCGAAGCACTCACCCTGATCTTTGTCGAATTCGGGCAAGAGCTGGAGCAGGAGCTGACTCAACTGAAGGCTGCTGGTGAGTCGAACCGTGCCGACGAAGTCCGTGAAGGATTCGAATCGTTTCTCAACGACCTGTTGAATCGACAGGAGGGGCAGAACTTTACCTCGCTGTTTTGGGTGGCCGAAACATTCACCAGCCTCGCGGAAAGTTCGCTGGACGATCGAGACCGGGCGCAGGAGTTGTTCGCGAAAGCGGGCAGTGCCTATCTCAAGATCGTGGAGAAGTCCCAGGCCGACGCCGCATTCGCCCAGCCCGAGCAACTGCTGTACAGCAAGTTGAGATTGGTGAATTGCAAGCAGTCTCAAGGGGACTATGCCGCGGGAGAGCAGGTCATTCGAGATCTGCTCAAACAGAAGCAAGCTGTGGACTCACCCAATGTGCAGGCCGCAGCCGCGAGCCTGTATCAGGCGTGGGCGGGCAGTCCCGAGCCCGAAGCGTGGAAAAAATACCAGATTGCGACTCAGGGTATGAAGACTCCCGTGGTGATGTGGGGTTGGGCCTACACCGCGCAGCGACTGCAGCGTGTCCTCCAAACCAAGCCGGATGCGCGGATCGCCGCCCTGGAGTACGAGGCCCGATACAATCTGGGGCAATGCCAACTCGCCCAATCCAAGCAACAGCCGACTCCCGCTGAACGGGAGAAGTCTCTGAAGGATGCAAAATTCGGTATCTCGACGTTTGCCCGTCTCACGAAATCGATGCCGCCCGAACAGTTTGAACGCTTCAATTCACTGTATCGTGAGATCCTCCAAGCGGGTGGGGAACTGCCCGTGGACTTAGTCATCGGCGGGGGAACCGTAGCGGCTCTCGCGAACCTCCCACCCGATCCAGTCGACTCGAGTCCCGATCCGATAGATCCCACTTTGCCCCCTCCACTCGTCGCGGTGGATCAGCCGCAGTCCGTGTCGCAGACGAATTATGTGGCCATCGTCCTCTTGAGTCTGGTCGGGATCGGAGCTGTGGTTGGCATACTCTTTTATACGATGCGAAAGCCATCCAACCGGTATGCCAACAGGCGGCCCACAGTTTCCACAGTCACCGAAACTCCCATTGAGCCTGGCCTGGATTTTGAGGACCTCGCCAGTCCTCCCATCACGCTGGCCGCCTCACCTCCCAAGTCTAGGCCGACTCGGCTGCCCGGCAAGCCACAGTCTGGCCCCAGTTGATCGCGGGGGTTCGGCGTGCGTGCATCCCGTCCCTGGCATACACTGCACGCTTCCCTCCACTACGGATCGAGTCCAACCATGAAACGAACCTGGTTTTCGACGGCAGCTCTGGCCTTGCTTCTGTCCCCGGTGATGGCCTTCTCCATCGACACGGTCAAGCGCCGGGGCGCGGAGCGAGATATTGGTGGCGAAATCAAGTCGGTCTCACGAACCGAAATCGTGGTCTTTCAAAAAGTCGGAAACAAAGAGGAGAAGATTCCGGCCAACGAAGTCCTCGCTGTCGATTGGGATGGCGAACCCGCCGAATTTGGCCCCGGTCGCGGACATGAGCAATCCGGAAACTATGCGCTGGCGCTGGAGACTTTGACCGCCGCTGCTGATTCCGCCAAAGGGGCGGAACCACACATTCGGACCGACATCCAATTCTTCATTGCTCGGACTTCCGCTAAGATGGCCATTGCCGATCCCACGCTGGCTCCGGATGCCGTGGCGAAACTGAAAGCCTTTGTCGCCGCTCATCGCGACAGCTTCCGCTTCTACGAAGCTCAAGGACTCCTGGCAGAGGTGGCACTTCGCGTCAACGATGCCCCCGCTGCCGATTCATCCTTTAATGCCCTGACCCAGGCTCCGTGGACTGATACGAAAATGGCAGGCCAAATCGGTCTGGCACGGGTGTTGCTCGCTCAAAACAATGTGGCCGGTGCCAAGTCCGGGTTTGATGCTGTCGTGGCCCAGGAGGCTCCGACACCCGCAGAAATGACTCGTCGGCTGCAAGCCAAGTTGGGACAAGCTCGCTGCCTGCAACTTCAAACCCAGCATGCCGAGGCCATCAAGATCCTCGAAGAGGTCATCCAGCAGGCCGACCCCGAAGAGACCCGCACCCTGGCGGAAGCCTATCTGCGGCAAGGGGACAGCCTCACCGCACTTGGTGAGAATCCCAAGGACGCCGTGCTCGCGTACCTGCATGTCGATGTGATCCCCGCATTGGCCGCCGAAGGCGATCTGCACGCCGAAGCTCTGTTCCAACTCTCCAAGCTGTGGGGCGTGATCGGCCAAGCGGTGCGCGGGACCGATGCCTCGGCAAAGCTGGAGCAGCTGTATCCGAAGAGTGAATGGACCAAAAAGCTGAGCGGAGGTTGAGGTGGGCCGGATGCTGGCACGGCGTCTACTTCGCAGACTCGTGGAGACACCACAGGTGCTGATAGGTCCGAAGGAAGACCTCTCCATCGGAGATCGCCAGCGACGCCAGAGTCCGCTCGGGGATCAGGTTTCTTGCAAGAACCTCGAGTTTGGGTTTGGCGGCAAAGACGACCGTCTCTCCCTCTAAGCTGGTCGTGTAGAGCCGGTCTCCCACTCGCACGATGCTGGCCCATGTTCCGCCGGTGAGACGCTCCGTCCACAGTGTTTCACCCGACTTCCAGTCGATGCACTGGGCCGTTCCCGGTTCATTCACCATATAAATGTGTTCGCCGACGATGACACCGGAGCCGATCCGCTGCGGTGCCCGCGGGTGCCTCCAGAGCCGGTGTGATGAGGTCACGTCGGTTTCGGGTGGGATGTTATCGACCGGGGGGCGCATACCCATCCACGCCCCGGTGAATCCGCACATGGCGACGATCACCTTGTCGGTCACCAGGGGATTTGTATACACCAGTTGATCGGACGAATCCTCTTTGAAGAGCCCCTGACACGACCACTGCAACTTTCCCGAGCCCGGTTCGTAGGATTTGATCGCCCCCGGCCAACTCATCAGTAACTGGTCCTTCCCACCGACTGTGTGAATGATCGGCGTACTCCAGGAGCCCACCCACTCCTGGGCTCCCTTGTCTCCCAATTTTCCCCCCGGTTGGTCGGCTCGCCAGACCTCGCTCCCATCGTGCGTCTGGAAGGCAATCAACGAGGTCCGCTCGCCGGGTCCAAAGTTTAGAAACACAAGATCTCCAGCGATGACGGGACTGGCAGCTGTGCCCCAGATGTGGTGCGAGGCCCCCAGATCGCGGTGCCACTGCAAGTTTCCCTCGAAGTCATAGCTGGCGATCCCGGCAGAACCGTATGAGACGATAACCCGTTCCCCATCGGTGACGGGAGATGCCGCACAGAAAGGATTGGTGTCGTGGGTTGGTTCCGGCTTGTCATAAGCGATCGATTTTTTCCAACGTGTTGAACCATCGGCCCGGTTGATGCACAACAGCGAGCGCTGTTTCCCCTTGTCGGTGGCTTGAGTGACAAAGACTCGATCACCCCAGACGATCGGTGTCGAGTTCCCCGGCTCGGGCAGCGGGATTTTCCATTTCACGTGGCTCTGTGCGGACCAGTTCAGGGGTACTGCGGTCTCCCGGCACTCCCCGTTGGCCAGCGGTCCGCGCCACGCGGGCCAGTTCTCAGCCTGGCACGGTACAGAGGCATCGAGACAGAGCGCGATGGCGACCAGTAACACAACTCGCACAGATGGGGACACGAGAGACCTCTGAAACAGGATCGAGCCAGGAGAGTTCACGGGCCGCATAGTGTCGCCTGCTTTGAGCACGGGTTCAATCTCGTTGACTCTCTCGGCGATTCGGCGGCGTCCGCAGCACCCCCCAGAACTCCGGGCGAAGAGTCTCTCGTACTTGGAAGAATTCACAGTGGATTCTTGCTCTAGGACTCCAAAACTGCCTACAGTGAGGGGTCTGACTAAGCCCTGTTGAGGATGTTCTGAGTGATGACTCGAAACGTGCGATTGTGTGTGGTCTGGATGGTGGTGAGTCTGACTTGGTCATGCGCTCTCCAAGCGGAGGGTGAGTACGCGCCTCCCATTGCCGCCGCATCCGATGAAGGACAGCTCGCTATCGGCGGGTTCAAGGTGCCCGACGGCGTCGAAGTCAAGCTCTTTGCCGCCGAGCCGTTGCTCGCCAACCCGGTCGTGTTTGGCATCGACAACACTGGCAAGGTCTACGTCTGCGAGACCTTCCGCCAGCAGAAGGGGGTCGAGGACAATCGGGGGCACATGAACTGGCTGCTCGATGATTTGTCGCTGCAGACCGTCGACGAGCGGGTGGCGATGTTTCGCAAGCACCTGGGTGACAAGGCCGATGATTACACCAAGGAGCAGGACCGGCTGCGGCTGATCGAGGACAACAACGGTGATGGCGTGGCCGACACGGCGGCGATCTTTGCCGATGGTTTCAACGATATCGCGGACGGCACCGGAGCGGGCGTGCTGATCCACAACGGGGATGTGTTCTACACGTGTATCCCCAAGCTGTGGAAGATGCGAGACTCCAGCGGCGATGGGAAGGCTGACTCGAAGGAGTCGCTGGCCGATGGGTTCGGGGTGCGGGTCGCCTTTCGCGGGCATGATATGCATGGCTTGCAACTTGGACCGGACGGGCGGGTTTACTTCAGCATCGGCGATCGTGGCTATCACGTCACGAACAAGGAAGGAAAGCTTCTACATCATCCGGAAACGGGAGCGGTGTTCCGCTGCGATTTGGACGGGAGCAACTTGGAAGAATTCGCAGTCGGTCTGCGCAATCCGCAGGAGTTAGCGTTCGACGACTTCGGGAATCTCTTCACCGGTGACAACAACTCGGACGGCGGGGACAAGGCCCGTTGGGTGTATGTCGTCGAGGGCGGCGACACCGGCTGGCGGATGTATTATCAGTACGCCGACAATCGCGGGCCTTGGAACCGCGAACACATCTGGCATCCGTACCGCGAGGACGCCTCCACGACAGCGGTCCAACCGGCCTACAGCATCGCGCCGATTATCAACCTCGGCGACGGTCCCTCGGGACTGGTCTACTACCCCGGCACCGGATTGCCCGAGCGGTACAAGGGACACTTCTTCATGGCCGACTTCCGAGGCCAGCCCGCCAACAGCGGCATCCGCTCGTTCGCGGTCGAGCCGGACGGAGCGAGCTTCAAGCTGGTCGATTCGCACTGGTATCTCGAACGCATTCTGGCGACCGATGTCGACTTCACCCCCGATGGCCGGATGATGGTCAGCGACTGGGTTGATGGATGGAACGGGGCGAACAAGGGCCGGCTCTATACGTTTACGGATCAGGCCTCTGCTGGCGAGGCGACGCTACAAGTGGCAAAGTTGCTCCGCGATGGGCTGACGAATGCACCAGTGGTCGAGGTGATGAATCTGTTGGGCCATGCGGATCGGCGCATCCGACAATTGGCGCAGTTCGAACTCGCGCGGCGGAAAGAGGTCGCTTCACTTGAGATCGCCTTGACGAGTGATCTGCCCCCAGTGGGCAAGGCGCACGCTGTCTGGGGCTTGTGGCAACTCGGCCGCACGGGAACTGATGTGAGTGCAGCCCTCATGAAGGCTTTGCTCCTCCAAGACCCCGAAGTCCGTGCTCAGGCCGCCAAGGTCTCTGGCGAATTGAAGCTCCAAGAAGCCGAGTCCGCCCTCGTCGCGATGGTCCAGACGGGGACCGCTCGCGAGCAGTTCTTCGCTGCGATCGCCCTCGGCCATCTGCAATCGAATGCCGCCGTCGCAGCTCTCGCCGACTTGCTCGCCAAGAACCAGGACAATGACCCGATGCTGAGACATGCCGCTGTGATGGGACTGACTGGCGTGGGCGACCGGACTGCGGTGAAGGCGCTCACGAAGCATGCTTCTCGATCGGTCCGGCTCGGGGTGGTTCTGGCCATGCGGCGTTGGAAGGATCCCGAGATCGCCAAGTTCCTCGCGGATGGCGATCTCGACATTGTCGTTGAGGCAGCGCGGGCCATTCATGATCTGCCGATCGCAGAGGCCCTGCCCGCGCTGGCCAAGCTCGCCGACCAACCGCTCGATTCGGAAGCACTGCTCCGACGAGTGATGAACGCCAACTATCGCCTGGGCCAGGTCGATGGTGCAGAGCGAATCGCAAAGCTCGCTGCCTCGGAGCGGACATCCGAAGTCCTGCGCCTCGAAGCGATCGCGGAACTGATGGAATGGGCCCAGCCGCCGGTCCTCGACCGCGTGACCAATGAGCATCGGGCTCTCGCGGTTCGTGACTCAGCATTGGCCCGGCCAGCGGTCCAATCGGCCTTGGGTTCGCTCCTCGCTGCTCCCGATGCCGTGCGAACCGAAGGGGTCAAACTCGCAGCCCAGTACGGGATCACCGAAGTTGGCCCCGAACTGGCCAAGCTTCTCGGCGATGTGCAACAACCCTCCAAGGTCCGCGTCGAAAGCCTCAAGGCTCTCGGCGTCCTGAAGAGCAGTGAGCTAAAGTCGGCTGTCGATTTGGGTCTGAAGGACACGGATGCTGCGATCCGTTCCGAGGCTCGCCGACTCCTCGCCGCTAGCGATCCCGTACGGGCTGTGAAAGAGTTCGCCACAGTCCTGGGAACCGGGACGCCCGCCGAGCAGCAGTCGGCGGTGCGCGTCCTCGGAGGACTCCCATCGGACGACGCCGAAGCGGTGCTGGCCACTCAGTTGCAACGTCTCGTCGCGGGACAACTGGCTCCCGAAGTGGAACTTGATCTCATGGAGGCCGTCGAGGCCCGCTCATCGAAGCTTCTCGGCCCGGCGCTCGCCACTTACCTGAACGCTCGTCCCCCGGCGGATGTTCTCGCGGCCCACCGCGAGTGCCTTTCCGGTGGCGACGCCCAGCGTGGGCGTGAGGTCTTCTTCGGCAACGCAGCTGCCTCGTGCCGCCGCTGTCATAAGGTCGGCGACCAGGGCGGTACAGCGGGGCCGGACCTGTCGGCGGTTGGCCTGACCGAGATGAGCCAAGCCAAACCTCGGCGGGAACTCTTGGAGTCGATCCTGCTCCCCAACGCCAAGATCGCGAAGGGATTCGACACCGTCGTGCTCGTGACCGATGATGGCCTGATCTACACCGGCGTTCTTCGCGAGGAGACCGCGGAAACGGTCAAGCTGATGACCTCGACCGGCGAGATCATCTCTGTGCCGACGAACAAGATCGAAGAGCGGGCCCGAGGCAAATCGGGAATGCCCGAGGATGTCACCAAGGGGCTCACGAAACGCGA
>JANOKO010000050.1:0-1688 GCA_031419335.1 Planctomycetota bacterium | reverse complement strand
TGGGGAAGCTCGGGTGCAACGGGCGGGCCTGCCATGGGTCGTTCCAGGGGCAGGGGGATTTGCGACTATCGCTATTCGGGTACGACTTCAAGATGGACCACGACGCCCTCAAGGGGCGACTCGAAACGGACTCTCCTACCGACAGCTTCGTCCTTGAAAAAGCCACACTGGCCACACCGCACAAGGGCGGGAAGCGGATGGAGATCGGAAGCTGGGAATACAATGTCTTCCTGTCCTGGATTAAGGCGGGGGCCAAGCCGGTCGAAACGGCCAAGAAGCTGGTCCAACTAGAGATCACGCCGAAGGAAATCCTTTACTCCGATAAGGGCCAAACGACCCAGCTCAAGGCGGTCGCGAAGTGGGCCGACGGGACGCAAGAAGATGTGACCTGCCTGTGCCGGTTCCAGACGAACGACCCACAGGTGTGTGATGTGACCCAGGGCGGCGTGGTCACCTCGAATGAACCGGGCGATACGCACATCGTGGCCTTCTACGATAACGGCGTGGTCCCAGTGCCGGTGATCCGTCCAATCTCGCCGAACTATGGTGACAACTACCCGCTGGTCGCGACGAAGACCAAGGTCGATGAGCTAGTCAATGAGAAGCTCCGCAAGCTCGGGACGCTGCCGTCCGAGGTCTGCACCGATGCGGAGTTCCTGCGGCGAGTGAATCTCGACCTGACCGGGACGCTTCCGACCTCGGAAGAGGTCCGAACGTTCCTGGCCGACACGAGTGCTGACAAGCGAGCAAAAAAGGTCGAAGAATTGCTCGAAACCCCAGCCTATGCCGCGTGGTGGACGACCCGGCTGTGCGACTGGACCGGCAACGCCAGCACTCAACTCAACAACACCGGCATCGGTCGCGAAAGCTCGGACCGCGAGTGGTACGACTGGATCTACAAGCGAGTGTCGGCGAATGCCTCGTACGACAAGATCGCGGAAGGGATTGTTCTCGCGACGAGTAAGAAGCCGGGCGAGTCGTACGAAGACCTCTGCAAGCGGATGTCAGCCTCCTACAAGGACGGCAAGTCGTACGCCGACGAAGACGGGCTGGTTTACTTTTGGGCTCGCCAGAACTTCACCAAGGCGGAAGACCGCGCGATCGGGTTCGCCTACACATTCCTCGGCTCGCGCATCCAATGTGCCCAGTGCCACAAGCACCCGTTCGATCAGTGGACACAGGACGACTTCAAGATGTTCGAAGCGTTCTTCACCCGCGTCCAGTACGCTCGCAATGGGAGCGACAAGAAGGCATACGAGAAGATGGTCGCCGAACTGGGTCTCGACCCTAAGAAGTTGAACGGCAACAAGCTCCGCGACGAGTTGGCCAAGATGGTTAAAGACGGCAAGGTGATCCCCGTGGCTGACCTGCTGGTGCAAGCCCCGAAATACAACAAGGCCAATGACAAAAAGAAGAGAGACAACGGCAAGAAGAACACCGTTCCCGATCAGCCGAAAGCGAAACTCCTGGGCGGTGATGTGGTCGACATCGACCAACTGACCGACCCCCGCGAGCCGCTGATGGCGTGGCTCAAGGGGAACCCGCTCTTCGCGAAAGCGTTCGTCAATCGGGTGTGGGCGAACTACTTCAATCGCGGCATCGTCGAGCCGACGGATGACATGAACCTCGCCAATCCGCCCAGTAACGTGGCGCTGCTGGACCATCTCGCGACCGGGTTCGTGGCGAGC
>JANOKO010000049.1:0-1852 GCA_031419335.1 Planctomycetota bacterium | reverse complement strand
GGGCGGAAATGACACAGCCCGAACCCGGGAGCGTGACCTTCTGTCCGCCGGTGAGCGGTTGCTCGCGTTCCTGTTTGGGGCGTACCAGTTGATAGACGAGTTCGGCAGTGGTCCAGTCCTCTTCCGCCTTCGCGGCCTTCGGTTGGATCAGTCGGGTGCCAGTCCCCAGGGTGGCTTGCTCCAGTAGCTGACCGAGCGGGCCGATCGGAGGAGCTTCACTCGCCGACCGCGTGCCGTCGGCTTCGACGCGTCCCTCAGCATTCATCGTCAGGAGATCGAAGTCTGTCGGCGTGCGGGTGGCGAAGACCTTAATGGCTTCGCGGACTTGAGTCCGCGCGCGGCTTCCGGGGAACGACAACTGCAGATCTCGGATCGTCTTCGATTTTCCCGCCGGGACGGGGATGCGCTCGCCATCCAGCGGCCAGACGAGAGCGACCGACCCGTCATAGCCGAACGCCAGAGCATTCAGATACAGGGGCTCCGCCGACCCGTTTGTCAGCACGATCTCCATGTCCACCGGCGATTCGCCCGCTTCCAGAACCTGGCCCACACCCGTGATTGAGACTCCACTCGCGAGCTTGATCTCGACGGACACTTGCCCCCTGAGACTCGACTGCGGTGAGGGATTCTCGATACGCAGGGCATTCAGGTGTTTGGCCCATTTCTGGATCGAGCGCGTCAACACATGGAGACTCGTCGTCCAGGCAGGAGTCTCCAGGGGCTGGCCCGTCGCGTCGAAAAGACCATCACCCAGCGCACACGATTGGACACACAAATCCGCCAGCGAATCCGAGGTCGTCCGGACAATTCCACTCAAATCAGGCTGGGACAGGCGTTGCTCCAGAGCTGCGCGGGTCGGTGGACTCGCCTGGGCGAGTGAGACAGTCCGCATTAATTGGGAGCCAAAGGTCACTGGCCGAACGCGGCTGCCGGGGGCCAGCTCTGCATTTCCCTCAATGACCTGGCACAGGCTGGACACCGCCCCGCGCTCGACGATCTTCAGTCGTGCCAGCGGAGCGGTCTGGGTGGTGATCTGCCGAGAGGCATCGCTCGTTCCCTCGGCATAGACGTTCAACTCATTCCCGACCGCCAGCCCGTGGACACCGCCCGCGTCAATCTTGATCAGATCTCGCTCCTGCCCGGTGACGCAGATCCACGAGTCACGCGGTGGTCGACTTCCACCGAACAGTAAGCGGTCCCGTTCGCCTTCGCATTGCGGTGACTGTGAGACGCTCCGTTGCACCAGTCTGCGGAAGACTCGCTGATGCAGTTCTCGGTAGGTCGAGTTCTCGATCGGGGTCTTCGCCAGTTCCTCGGCCAGGGCATAGGTGAACGCCCCATAGTGTTGCTCGCCGTCCGAGGTTTGCACCTTCCATTCCTTGGCCGACTCCGAGTTACTGCACGCCGCGAGCAGGACATGCCGCAGCGGCTTCACCGACTCGTCTCCCGTGCTTCGCGTCCCCGTCGCGATCACGGCGGGTCGGGGGACTGCGGGCCGCTCCAGCTGGGGTCGATAGTCGGCAGGACACTGTCGAGTCGCCACATCGATGTCGCGCGTGCCCGACCCGGAATGGCAGCAGTCGAGCCAGACTGTGATGTTCTGCGAGTACTGGGCCAATTCTTCGAGGAGAGCCCCGAGTTCCCAGTCCTTGATATCGAGGATCCCCGACTGGCGACTGTCGTGGGGCACCAGCGTCTCATCGACTCCGGCGAGTTTGGTTCCTTTGGCATCAATGGACTTCGACCCATGTCCGCTGAAGTGGAACAAGAAGGCCGGAGCTGGCTCGCCGGAGGACTGAGCGCGCTGGGCCTGTTCAATCAAGTGTTCGCGAAAGGCCAGCTTGATCGACGG
>JANOKO010000048.1:0-5212 GCA_031419335.1 Planctomycetota bacterium | reverse complement strand
AATCAAGTGTCCCGTCAACTCTTGATCTTGGGGTTGAGCCAGTCTCGTACGGGAGGGCGAAGCTCCTGCTGAGCCGCTAGCCAGAGGACGCGCCGACTCGCAGCCGCGGCTCGGCGGGAGCCTCGCCCTCCCGAGGAGGCGGACCCCTCAATCAAGTGTCCCGTCAACTCTTGATCTTGGGGTTGATCCTGGCCCGCGCGGGAGGGCGAAGCTCCTGCTGAGCCGCGAGCCAGGGGACGCGTCGACTCGCAGTCGCGGCTCGGCGGGAGCCTCGCCCTCCCGAGGGAGGCGAACCCCTCAATCAAGCCTTGACGGACCACTAGCGGGGCCCCTGCTAGATTTCGTGCTGGTCACAGCCACTCAGGTGAGAGGCAGGCTGAGTCGGGCAGCTCCTGTTTTGTGGACTCGATTTCGTGGAGAAACTGACCTGGATGATCAAAACCAGGTTCGGAAAACGTCTCCGACCGGGCTGCGCAAGCCCAAAGCACAACGGGTGCGTCTGGAATGGAAGACACACCCGTTGAAGTCGTGATTGCTGCGAGATGTCTACTCGAGCTTGAACTCCAAGTCGGTGATGGGCGTGGTCGTCACGTCAGCGGTCAATCCCGATTTGATGAAGTTCGAATACTTCTCGGGGATCAAGTGCTTGGGCGTCGGTTGTTTCGCATACGGGTCGTAACCGGGGTCACCCGGTGCTGGCTGTGCAGCTTCTATTCCCCCCTCCATTTTGACGATTGATACTTTGTAATTCGTGGGAATCGCACCATCATCCACGGCAAACGTTCCGAGGACAAAATGTCCGTCCGAATCGGTTCGACCGGAAGCAGCGCTTCCCCCCGAGGTAGGGTGAAAAGTGACGGTCGCACCATCAACCGGAGATCCCTTGAGCGTAACGCTCCCTGAGACAGGAGTCCGCTTGGGACGGTCCTTGGGTTCTCCATCAGCCCCTCCGCCGCATCCGACGATGAGTGGAGCGAGGCACAAGAGACCAGTCATCAGCCATCGAATCTGCACAGGATTCTCCTTCCAGCGTGTCTTGAATGAAACATGCCCCAAGTACCGATTGTACTCGGGGCATGTTGAATGTCACATCACGAGCCAGCAGTCACGGAGCAAGAATTAGAACTCACCCGCGACTTCGCCGCCACTCTTTGATCCCAAAGAACCCCAAACTCCGTAGGGGCTGGCACCTGGACTACTGAAGCGAGGATTCGCTGCACCCAAGTTGCCGGTATCAATGTTCTCACTGATAAACCGGACAGCACCGTCACCCATCAGGCAGTGAACTCCCCCCGTGTGCAGGCTCGAAGGAGGCAAAGCCGACCTTTCCGCATCCGCATTTCCATTGGCTGCTTCGGAACAGGCCACACCATTGGGGGGCAGAATTGTGGTGAACCCAACTCGTTCAGGTTGGCCATCCCACATGTGTCGACCGCGCCAGTTCTTCACTGTCAGACCGGCAATGAGAGTGCTACCGCTCGCCAAATTCATGCAAGCCGCAGGGTTCGTCGACGCCGGTTGGTTCATCACGATCGAATTCAGCTTGCTGTAGTCGCCTCCAGCTGTGGTGTTGAGTCCAGTGTTGCTTCCGCGAACACCTTCGCTCATGCAGATCGTACTGCTGCTGCCGTCCGTGAAGTCGGCGAGACCGTAGCAATTTCGGAACGCGAACGCACCTCGAACCGTTGTCGCATCACGGATGATGTCATTCCCCGTCGTCGCCCCAGCAGTACCGGTGCCAGGCTGGCCGCCCGAGTCACCAATGCAAAACAGGTAGTTGTTGGAGTTCGCAGCCGGAGCGGTGAGTCCATCCGAGGGGCACAAGAGCCCAGGGATGCGAGAATTCCAGCCGACCCAACCCGCCCAGCCTTCACGTCCACCAGGTTGCACGACTCCCCCACCGAGGGCGTTGGCCACGTCTCCCGCAGCCACCTTGTTGAACAACGGGGCTTGGTCCATGTACGGGGCTAATGCCATGAAACCGCTCAGCCGATTGCAGTTCCCGGACCGCACTCCACCGTTGTCGATACAACCATCCGAGCCACCCTTGCGGGGGCAGAACATGTTGTACACATCATGATAGTTGTGCAGAGCCAAACCCAATTGCTTGAGGTTGTTTTTGCACTGCGAGCGACGGGCCGCTTCGCGAGCCTGCTGCACAGCTGGCAGCAATAGAGCGATCAAGACCGCGATGATCGCGATCACAACCAGCAGTTCGATGAGGGTGAAACCCTGTTTACGACGGCGCAACATCTGAACAACTCCTTCAAAACTTTGGAACGGTGAAAACCCCGCAACTGTGGAAGCTCCCACCCCTGATGGAAACCCAAACAAAACACGCTCCCTGAGTGCGTGCGCACCCCGAGCGTCTGCCATTGTCCTTGCTCTTCAACAAATGACAAGACGAACTACTTGGCATTGTGTGGATTTTGTGAAGATATTGCAAACAGCACCCAATTGCATTTATTGGGGGGCGATGGGCTCATAAGGCTCTACCAAGAAGATGGTTGTGGACATCGATTGGTTCTTGTGCTGTGAAACTCTCCCACTGGGCCAGCGGACTTGAAGGTCGCCCCTGAATTGATCGGCAGGCACCCCAAATCTCACATTCCCCTCATTTTTCGCCTGATACCCATCTCCGGCGGTTACGAATCCGACTTGCTGTGGACTTCCGAAGAGTGTGACGATGGCACCCACGGCATCTCGGCTCGATTCGGTTCCAATGAGATGGACCGTTATCGTCCTACGGGAACTGGCTGTCCGATTCGAAATCAGAGCCACCGGCTCATCCAAATGGGACACCACGAAATCCTCCCTCCCGTCCCCATTCCAATCCAGCTTGGCGAGCCCGCGCCCGCGATGGGCCGAACCCGCCGAAAAGTAATCAGCGGAATCCGTCGAAATGACCTCGCGGAATTGTCCCTTGTCGTTCAGATAGACCTGCGGGCGCATGCGAAAGGCCCGCCCTTCGTGGGAGAAATCGTCGATGTCGCCATTCGTGACCACAATGTCCATGTCGCCGTCCAGATCGACGTCGATCGCTTGTGTCCCAAAACCAAGCATCGGCAAGCTGGGAGAGCGAATGCCCGCATGACGAGACCGATCCTCAAACGCTCCTGCTGAACTCGACATGTAGAGTGAATTTGACTCGTTCGCAAAATTGGTGACATGCAGATCGAGCAGCCCATTCCCATCGAAATCGGCAGCTGCCACACCCATACAGGCTTGCGGCTTACCATCATCTCCGTAAGCCACTCCCGCCAAGGTGGCCATGTCTCGGAAGTGTGGAGTCTGTCCGGGCAGGTTCTCGTTGATGAACAGAGAGTTCGCGACCGTGTCATTCGCCACGAAGAGAGCCACTCCGGGCTTCTCACCCAGCGGACCGATCAAGAGCCCCAGCCCCTTGCCGCACGCAGGAGAGATCTCCGCTGTGGAAGTGACATCCCGAAACGTGCCGTCTCCATTCCCCAGGCACAGCCGGTCGGGGGCTGCGTCAAAGGCATAGGGTGTACAGATTCGCAGTCCGCTGGGTGTGGAGCATATCTTGTCCCACAGATCGTCCCCCTGGACATAGTTCACATCAAACAAGTCGGGAATCGAGTCCTGATTCAAATCAGCGATCGCACAACTGGTTGTCCATTGAGAATCTTCGGGGAGTTCGACCTCGATGAACGTGCCATCGCCCAGGTTTTCGTAGAGCCTGTTCGGTCCAAAATTGGCCACATACACGTCCGGGAAACCGTCGTTGTTGAAGTCTCCCGAGGTGGCACCTTGGCTGTAACCCAGTTCAAGAATGCGGGTCACACCGGTGACATTGGCGTACGACTGGCCCCCTCGATTGCGGTAGATTTGGTCGAGCAGGGAGCCGGTCGCCCGCCCGTCAACGACCTGAGCCCCCTGTGTGAGATAGAGGTCCGGCCAGCCATCGACATCGTAATCGAGTACCGCCACACCGCCACCGGTCAGTTCAAACATCCGCCGCCCCTCGGTCGCCGGGTCGGAGGATTCCAGATAGGTGAAGTCGATCCCGGCCCGTCGGGCTTCGTCGATGAATGAAATGACGGGGCCGGTCTGAGGAGCCCCGACAGAAGGAAGCGTTGCGGTCTGGGGGCCGAATTCGGGAAGTGGAAAACTGGACTTAAGTTGAGTCAGTTGAGACACCAGTTGAACCAGGGAGGCTTCCTTCCCAGTCTGTCGCTGAGACTCGATACGGGACCGAATGCCATCAAACCACGGGCGATTGGCGGGGTTGGCTCGCACCCCGTACGCAGCCCAGGCCAAGGCTTCAGTGTCCCTTCCCAGCAGCAGCAGAGTTTCGGCCTCTCGTCGGCAGGCGTCTGGGTTGGGATTGTCGGCGTCAATCCCCCCCGCCATCGCCTCCACCTCGCCCAAGAGGGCATTGCGTTCTAAGAGGGGAGCCGCCTGATCGGAGTGACCCAGTTCCACCAGTAGGCGAGCTGCACGGTACACGGCTTCCCGATCATGGGGTGAGACGACGACCGCTTCCAGACAGCAGCGGCAAGCTGCGGCTTTCTGGCCGAGGCGTTCCGCCACGATCCCTTGTTGCAGCCAAATGTCAGGGTGGGTGGTCACTTCGGGAGGCAGGCTCGTCCGCCAGCGAGTCCATTCCGCATCACGCCCCAGATCCAAGAGCACGCGACCATAGCTGGCTTCGATTTCGGGTGATTGGGCGGCGCTCTGCTGCTGGGCCTGTATGAGATGGCTCAGTGCCTGCAAAGAGTCGCCCCGGCTCTGCCAAATGCGGGCAATTCCCAAGTGAGGAGCTGCCTGCAGTGGGCGACGCTTCAACGAGTCTTCGAGGTACTCCAGCACCAGCACAGCTCGTTCCGGATTGGCCAGCCATTGCAGTTGTTCCACGCGGCAGGCACCTGCCTGCACGAGCTGTAACAGGAGTGGCTCCGCTCGGGCCGTGAATCCCGACATGCTGTACAGCCCTGCCAATCGATCCACCGCTAGTGGATGCGTGGGCTCCCGCTGGAGAACCTGCTGATAGAGTTCAATCGCAGCATCGATCGACCCGGCGACCCGTTCGATTTCCGCTGAGGCCACCCGGGCGGCCAGGTATTCCTGGGGGTGGTCCTGCGGAACACGAGAGTAGATGGCGAGCGCTTGCTCCAACTCTCCCAGTCGCGTGGCGGCCTCGGCAGAGACGAGGAGTGCCGCGACGTTTTTCGGGTTCGCACCGAGGGCC
>JANOKO010000047.1:0-14748 GCA_031419335.1 Planctomycetota bacterium | reverse complement strand
TGTTGTCGTCGATCCGCAACTCACCCAGAGTGCTATTGTCGAGGAGAACTTGCAGTCCTTCTCCGTTGTTGACCTCAATCTCGTTGCCCTGGATCAGGAGGGAGTTACTGCTGCTGTCCACCAATTCCACATGCGCCCCGTCGCCTCCCGTGTTGGAGAGGACCGTATTCCCCTGCAAGGAGATGTTTGTGATGGCGGTCCCATTGGCCACCAAGGACACTCCGCCCCCGGTGTTGTTCAGGACGTTTGACTGGTCGATCAGCACTTCATTGACGTTGCTGATCTGATTCAACAACACATTGATTCCATCGCCGCTGTTGTTGGTCACGCTATTCCCTGTCACCACGATCTGATCGGCGACAATCGTGCCACCCGTGGTGTTGTTGAGCAGCACTGAGATGCCAGCTCCCCCGGTATTACTGTCCACCGTGTTCGAGGACACGACGACATCATTCAAGTCCGTGTTGAGGACATCAATGAAGATCCCGCGTCCGGTGTTTCCGGAGACCTGGTTATTATTGGCGAGTACATCCGTAGTCACGTCGAGATCGAGCAGGTCGATCTCGATTCCATCACCGGCATTACCCGTGATGATGTTGGAGTTGGCCAGAACCCGGTCCACGATATGTGTTCCGGTCGTACTGGTGAGATTGACACGCAGGCCATCGCCCCCGGTGTTGTTGACAATCGAGTTGGACTGCACACTGATGATACCTGCCGAGGTGTCGAAGCCATCAATCGCGATCCCCAGTCCTCCATTGTTCAACACGTTGTTCCCGTCGACCAGCACATCCGGTGTGCCCGACACGTTGTTGAGCTGCACCAGGATTCCGTTGCCGCCATTGTTGGCGACATCCTGGTTGTCGCTGATCGACAGGTCGCCCATGGTTTGGACTCCCGAGTTGGACACTCGGATTCCGTCGGCACCATTGTCGGCCACATGGTTGCGATCGATGTTCAGTGAGCCCAGATCGCTGCTGTCGTTCAGATCCAGGCTGATGCCGTCAATGGCGTTGCCGGTCACGCTGTTGTCATTGATCGTACTACCCAGACCGATGTTCGCATTGTCACTGGCAATGACTCGGATTCCGCTGCCGAGGGATTGCTGGATGGAGCCTCCGACGACGGAGACCTCCAGTGCATTGAAGGATTCCCCATACTCGAAGTCCGTGAAGCCATCCGTTAACCCACGACCGACTTCCAGGATCGTCCAGAATCGATTCGGGTCGAAGGGATCGACGACAGTCGCGCTGTAATCACCCCAGCGTCCCCCACCGTATTCACCCGTTCCAGCGGTGAGCAGGGTCGGAGTCCCGAACAGGACACTGTTCCCTTGAATGATACCCGCCGAGGCGTATGCACTCGGGGCCGTCGTGGAACTGCCTGCATGGTAGCCGATGATGATTTCACCGGCGTTATTCACAGCGATCGACGGCATGAACAGGCTGAGCCCCGGGACGTTGATCGTGCCGGTGGAGATCAGTGCGTTCGTAGCTTCGTTGATGCGATACCATCGCAATTCATTCAGGCCGCCTGCGCCCGCCACGTGATGCACCGCCCAGAGTTCATTGTTGACCTCGACGGTGTTGGCCCAGAATCGCTCGGAGTTCGCCCGCACGGTGGTGCCATTGGGCGTGAGGATATTATTGGGCGTGTTGAAGTTGGGAACCGCAATCGGTATCGTCGGTGACAGCGTGGCGGCAATGGTCGCACCACCCAGGATGTTGGTTCGCAACACCGAGCTGCTACTGGCCAGGGTATCATCCACGGCGAGAATCGCCGTCCGTCCATCCGAGGGGCCATAGTCCAGAGCGGCTTGCAAAGCCGTCCCGGCCGTCGCCGGAGCGAGACCCTGAATTCGGGTCATCCGGGCGATGGACGGCCCCCCGAAGTTGAACAGATCGGCTTTCGGAATCGAGAACACGGAGACCGTCTGTCCGGCACCAAAGTCCACGGTGCTGATGACCACCGTATCGCTGTCGAAGCCCAGCGTATCGAAGTCGTTGAAGTTGACACCGGTGATGTCGCCCTGCCATTGCACGCTCTGCCAACCCCCGGTGGGGTCGAAGGAATCGGAAACAGCCACGATCACCTGGTTGCCGCTGCCACGGGTAATCGTGGACGCAATCCAGCGATTGGTCGACTGATCGTAGATGATGCGATGGTCGAACACGTCCGAACCAAACAGATTGGCACCGGCGACACTTCGCCAGAACTGTTCGTCGGACATCGCCGTGAGCAGTGTGCCCGTCGCCTTGTCATAGATGCGGAAGTTGTCATTGACCAACTCGACCACATGGTTGAATCCGACCGCGCCCATGGCATCGGGCGGCTCTCCCGACACAAATACGTCGTCAATCGGACTCAGGAAGCTCTGCACGATGACTGGTGTAATCGAGGGGTCCAGCCCGTCGCCATCAATGATGTTGCGGTCGATGTGCAGCGTGCTGTTCGATGTCCCGGACAGATCGACCAGGATGTTATCCAGGATGCTGCCCGCCACGGTGTTGTCGCTGATGTTGATGATATTGGTCCCGCCATTTGACGTGACCACAATCCCGTTTCCACCGGAGTCCAATACGGAATTGGTGTTGATGTCTAAATCCCAATCGCTCCCGTTTTGCAGGTTCACCAACAGCCCGCCGCCGCCGTTATTCAAGATGAGGTTGTCGGAGATGACCGCTGGACTCACATCGCTGTTGTCCGCACTGATGTTGATCCCGTCACCTCCATTACTGATAATGGAGAGCCCTTGCAGTCGCAAGGCTTCGACCAATGTCCCGTTCACGGTCAGATTGGTCAGGTCGGTATCGATCAGATCAATCTCGATTCCGTCCCCTCCGTTGAACTGGATGACATCTCCCGCAGTGGCCGTCAATTCCAAGGCGGCTTGATTGACATTATCGAGCAAGACGTTGATCCCGTCTCCGCCATTGCCATCGGCGCTGCCCGAGAATTGGACCGCAACCTGATCCGCGTTGATTCCGCTGACTGTCAGGCCGTTCCCTGCATTCCCGTTGGCTTCGTTGTCACCGAACATCAGCAGGTTGGCGACCGCTCCCGCTCCATTCGCGGTCACTTGGATGCCGTCTCCCCCATTGTTGTTAGCTGTGACTGGCCCGAGCAATCCACTATTGAGGACCGCTGTCAGCTCACCACCCGTGGAGGCGTTGAGTTGGAAACCGTGCAATGAGTTGTTGTTCACCGGCACACCGTTGAACAGCACATCCGCAGTGCTTCCGATTCCATTCACGTTGCCCCGGACCCCGCTGGAGGCCAGCCCGATCCCATTGTTGCTTAGTGAACCTCCCACCACGGTCGCTGTGACATCACCACCCGTTACGGCATCAAAGGTGAGCCCGTTCCGCTGGCTGAACTGCGTGTCGACATTGGTCAAACTGAAGTCCAATTGCCCGTTGGTGCTGGCCACGGCCTCAATGCCATGTGCCCCACTGGCGAAATTGCTGGCGTTGGACAGGGCGAACTGGCTTTGTCCCAGTTGTTCGGCCACCAGCAGTACGCCCGACTGACCCGAGTTATTGAGATTCACTCCGTCCACCTGGACCGTCGCCGTGGACGCTGCCCCGGAGACGAATCCATCGATGGCGTTGTCTCCATTGTTGGAGAAGTCATTGCTCAATCCGGTGACTGCCGCTGCGAATTGTGCTCCGCCCGTGACGTTGTACTCCAACCCATCACGATTGTTGCCGGTGATGGGCGTCCGGTTGATATCCAGGACACCGTTCGTTCCCAGCCCATCCACACTGATGTTGAGTCCGTCCAGGCCATTGTCGACCAACGTCGAATCATTCAACGTCACGCTGAGCGAGCTGGAGGTGTTGCCCCCGGTCAGGCTGGCAATCAAACCATTTCCAAGGTTGTTTTCGATGAGGCTGGTATTGAATGTCAGACCGATCTCGGTATCGGCCCCAGAGCCGACCACGCGCACACCGTCACCCTGGGTGCCGGAGACGTTCGAGTTATTCCAGGTGGAGAAGAGCGCGGCTCCGTTCGTCACGTTGGCCGCGAATCCACCGTTGGTGGCCAGGAGGTTTGCGTGCGTATTGTTGAACTGGAGAATCGCTCGCGAACCATCCCCATCGACGGACCCGACCACATTGTTGACCGGGTTCCCGGACAAGTTGCCGTCCGTGAATGTGGCCGACAATTGACTGTCCCCGGCGACATTGAAGGCCAGGCCGATGGCCCCATTGCTGTCTGAGGGAGTGTCCTCGAAGATCAACGTGGCCACGGAGTTGTCCGTCACCTCGGCATTGATCCCGATGCCGTTGTTTCCAACACCGCTCTGAGCAAAAGAGCCCTCGCGGAAGATGGCAGCGAGAGTGGCTCCGTTGTCGACGACCACATTCAGTCCATTGCGACCGCTGCCGCTGGCTGGGCTGCGATCAAAGACGAGATCCGCCCGGGCTCCATCAGTGATCAATCCATTGACACCATCATTCCCTGCCCCGGAATAATCGGTATCCACCGCGAACTTGGTCAGATGCGAACCCGCACCATCCACTTCAAACTCGTAGCCGTTATCTCCGCTGCCCGTGGCCGGAGTCGGGTCGACCACGACGATCATGTTGGCACCGCCCAAGACCGTGGTGTCGACAGCATCGTCGCCGTTACCGACGAGTGAGCTGTCATGAATCTCAAAGCGATAATCGGTCGCGGCTCCGTTGGCGACAGCAGACGCTCCATCCACGGCGTTGTTGTCCGCGGTGAGGTTGTCAAAGACCGCGATGCCCGTGGCATTCACGAGGTTGAGTGCGACCCCGCTGCCCCCGGTGCTATTCGAGAGCGTCGCATCAGTTACGCTCAGATTGAGTGCTCCTGTATTGACGTTGCCTTCGAGGAGATTGCCGCTACCGGTTGCACTGATCTGGGTCACACTGCCCGATAAAGTCCCGCCGCCCGCGACGTTGAAGCGAAATCCATCACCCACATTCGTGAGGTCTGCATTCGCGATCAGGGCACTCAGCGTGCTGCCGGTCGCTTCCAGGATGACTCCGGCATCGGAGTGGCTATCGCCCTGGTAGTTGGACAAATTCAGAGTGACAGGAGCGCCCGAAGCCCGCACGACGGCACCGATGGCTCCGCCATCCGTGTTGACATCTTGAATCAGCAGCGACAGGGCGGGGCCAGCGGTATTGGACACCGAGACACCAACACCAGTCGGGCTGGTATTGTGGAACGACGATTCCCGGATGACTCCGGACCCGCCGCCATCAACGATGACAATCCCGCTGGCTGAGGTCACATCGACGCACTCGACCAGGAAGTTATCCGTCCCCGTTCCAGCGATCGCAGCTGTGGAACCACCGAGTATGTCGAACCCACGAACAATGCTGCCATCCGCCAGGGTAATGACCGGTGCTGCGGGATTGCCCGCACGCAGTGAGGGGAGTGATCCGGTGTTGGCGAAGAATGCGGGAGGGACAGCCGTCAGCCCCAGCCGGTCGGTGTCGATAAAGTGCTGTTTGCCTTCCCCGAAGAGATCCTGACCGTCTTGCAACGTGATGTTGCCGATCGTGTCGCCTGTGCCCCGGCGAACCATGACATAGTCAGAGTCGACACTGTTGGGCAGGACGTTATAGGGGCGCTCGATGGTTCCATCGCCCCCGGCCGCAGAGGTGTTGTTGACCCAGCTCATCACGATCTTGTTGCCGGTTGTCGGATCGTTGAGAGGCACCGCGAAGGCTCCTTGGTTGTGAGCCAACTGGACCTGCCACTGACGGCGGACCTGATCGTAGCGGCGGCTGTAGGCATCCGTGGAGGCCCCGAAACGGGTCGGGAGTTTTCCATCAAAGCGAACATCCACCCCGATGTTCAGATTGGTCCCAAACTTGTCATCGTTGGTCACCTGAAAGCTCAGATTGACGCCCTCGGTCAATCGGCCTTCGAAGCGGGAACGAACGCCCCATGTCTCATCGCTATTGAAATTAAGTCGGTAGAAGCCCGCGTACATCCGCAGCCAGTTGATGACCGGTACGGGGATCCCGGCCTCGGCATCGAAGCCTTCCAAGGCCTGTTGGAACAGAGCCGTTCCCAGGGTGGAGAAGTCGTGCCCCACAAAGACCGGAGTGGTTCCCGGGTCCACCACACTGATGAAGTTCTCTCTCTGGCCGAAGGGGATATATCCGTTGGCTCGCAAGTCCAGCGAGTCACTCAGGTATTCAATCCCCACGCCCCCTTGTTGATAGTTGAAGCTCTGCGGAGACTCCAATGAGTCATACCAGCCGTTGACGCCCCACAAGGCGTCATCAAGCATCATACGGTATCCAGCTCCCGCGTTGACGCCATATCGATTGGTGTCGGTAATCAGGAAGTGGGCTTCCCCGAAGACCTGCTGCGGTCCATTCTCGAAGACCGTATGGCGGATCCCGAGTCGGGAATATCCCGTGGGGATGCCGACGGCTTCTCCAGTCTGCTTATTGAAGAGCAGATAGGTGCCCCCACCGGGAGTGAGCGTCATCGCTCCACTCAAGTTATCCACCGCCGAATAGCCAGGAGCTGGGGCCACTTCTTGTGCACGTACCCGTGCAGGAAAGGCCATCCATGCCAATGACAGGGAAACCAGGCAGAAACGCTTCCAGTGCATTTGCTTCTCCAACAGCTGCTGCGGGGAACAACCCCGTACGCCGGCATGCGACCCAACCCCCAGAGTCCTCCGACCTCTCCCCGAACGGTTCGCGCCGTCACCGGGAGATGAGGGGCAAGCAGCAAGTGCTGCTTGGTCCCTGCCTGGGAGATAACTTGGCATCTCGAGCGCAAGTGGTGCGAAAGAGACCCCAAGTCGTCATCTCTGTTTTCGGAATGTGCCGAATGTTCTGTTGAGTCAAACTTTGCAGGGTGTACCGGCTATATCGATTTTCTGGCGCAGATTGGAGTGACTGGTGAATATGGGAGGAATGCGATTGAAGAGTTTCTTCGGCTTCTCACTCGAATATCAAACGGACAGGGTGAGTCGATTCCACTGTATTATGAAGTGCGTGCCCTTTGATTTTCTGGAGTTTGAGTGCCTTCGAACGCTACAAGGGCTCAATGTGTGCCCGGACTTCGACTTGGATATTGCTTTGTTCAGGGTGGTCTGTTTCGACCAACAAACTCGTTTCAAACATTCCCACAACCATGGGGCTCAGTGTCAATTGGGCCCAATGTGACTTCGCAGGAATCGTGGATTCGGGTTGGATGGAAAGGACCAGTCCCGTGTCGCTGGGCCCCAGAATACGAAAAGGGCGTTCATCCCGAGCCAAGATCTGGATTCGCCGAGTGATGGGTTGACCCGGCTTCACGTCACCATAATGGACAAATCGAGGGCCGCTCAGTCCGCTCCGAAACCGGACCATCAACCGGGCTTGAGAGAATGGGGAACCTGGGGATTTTCCCGAGATGCGGATCGTCCGAAGTTCGTCTGTGGGGCTCGATGACAATTCCGGGCAGGGGACACTGGCCTCCATCCGCCAACCTCTTCTCCATAACTGGTTTCTCAACTCCACCACAGGTCCAACCGGCGAAAGATCTTCGAGCTTGGCAGTTGGTGGCCAACCCGTGACAACCGGCTGCTCTTCTGCGGATTGCTGATCACGAGCTGTTTTGGTGATCTCAAGGGGGAGTTTCTGGGGTGGAGTCCCCTTCACGAATTCCGCCGTCAGCACGCCCGGATTGATCCGGTATTCCGCGATGGTTTCGAGTGACCCGCGGCAATGGATCACTTCCGGGGGGGATCCTGGAGTGACTGAGAACTCAACAGAAAACTGGTAATCCGTGATACGGTCAGTGGTGGGGCGGGGGGGATGCAGCGTCAGTGTCTCAGTCTGCCCGGCACCGAGTTCGAATTGTTCGCCCACCTTGAGCCGCACAGAACCCCGTTTGACAGCGTAACAACTGCAACCGATCGACCTCACGCGGAGTTGCACGGGACGACTGGTTCCGTTCAAAAGAGGAAATGCGAAGACTCCTTCAGCGGGATGCTCGATATTCTGGTCAATCTCACCGAGCAGCCAAGTTTTCGACTGTTCGGAATGAGAGCAGGTCACAGTCGTGGGCTTGTTCGAGCCGCATCCTGCAAGCAGGATTCCCAGGAACACCCATGTCATGCGTGGAATGCAAAAAATGATGATCACCCCAGGGGCAGGGACTGATTTCCAAACGCTTGCCAGAACAGACGCATTCGAAATGTGCGCGGGCCAAGATACCCGCTCCACCTTTCAGAAAACAGCGAATGCGACTTCTCGACGCATCTCCTCGGTGAGTGGTGAGTTTTCCCTTTCTTACAATCCCTCTGATGGCATTGCGATCCAGCGCCGCTGATCGGAGTCAGTCATTGGGGCAATTTGACGACTCTGGGGTTCCGTAGAAGGTCAATTATCGGCAATAAATGCCGTTACAACCGGCAAATTTCGCCATGTCGATGACATGTCCGGCAAGGTTCGCTGTTATCGAGTCGAATGCAGTTCATACATGTCCAGGTTCATGCATATTGCCAGTTCTACTCAGGCCACACGAGGACTGAAAAACGAGCTTCACCTGTGACTGAGAAAGTGTCAGCAAAAAACCCGAAATACTATTGTATTACGCAGCATATCTGAGTTTGGCACAGCGAGTGCATACTCATCTTTGGACGGCAACGACAGGAGTAGAACCCCTCGCACAACGGATCGCGAGGGCACCTGTTGGGGAGCCAGGATAAACCCAAACCTCTGAAACTGGAGACATGCCATGTTGGTCTTGACCCGCAAAAAGTGCGAAATGATTCGAATCGGTGACAATGTTGTCATCAAGGTGATCTCGTGCGGCAATGGGAAGGTGAAAATTGGAATTGAGGCCCCGATAGATGTGCGAGTCGTCCGGGCAGAACTGACCTCTGAGCCAGATGCACCGATGATTCCGACACAGACATTGCGCGACCGAGTCCTCGCTCGCCGCCATGTCATCGCCGCCAAATAGTCATTCACCCCGTCCGTCAATTTCCGAGAGCTGGTTGATGGCTCTCGTCCCCCGGTGGTCGCCACAGCGGCCAGACTGAAAAGGACTTTCCATGTTCACGAACAGCACCACTCGAAGCCCATTCTGGCCAATCTCGATCTGTTTCTCCCTGATGTTGACACTGGGGGGAGTCACTCTCACATTCGCTCAAGACACCCGTTTTGTACTTCCGAAGTCTCTCGGTGGTTGGCAGTCGGTGACTCCGACAACTCCTGATCGCCTGCACAGTGAATGGAGCGTGACAGCGATTGGACTGCCAAGCCACAGTCACCAGGCCGAGGAACCTCCAGACCTCGAACGGGTCGCGGTACGGCCCGCTGCTCTGCGGTCAGATCGGGGCATCCCGGCCAGCGATGCTCATCCGGCATCCAGAGAGTCACCCGCGTCCGTCCCTGCTTTGCAGTCGCACGAAACTTCAACGGAACAGCTTCAACTCAGGATCAGTGCCCGCTATCAGGATCCCAAGATGCTCTCAGTGCTCAACAGTACGAGTATGCGTCAGATGTCGGCACTGTTTCTCGAAGTCTCACACTCGATCGACGCCCGCCATGTGACCCCGACCTCCTATGAAGTTCGCACGGATGAAGCTCTCAAGGGACTCTTGCGAGCCTTAGAGAACCCTGTGTTTCTGAAGGTCGCGGGAGCACGCGGAAGCGACGCCGACCTGCAACAAGCCACTGCCAGCATCAGCCAGATGTTGGCCGAACAACAGCCCGCCCGCTCGGCGGAAGAAGCGATGGGAGTCATGCAGTGGGCTGCCGATACCTTAAATCAGCAACTGGGAACTCGCCCGGAAATCGTCGCCCTCGAGTTTCTGAATGCGACGCTGGATTCACTCGACAAGTACTCGTCCTTCATGCCCCACAAGGCCCAAAACGCCCCCAGTGCTCAGGCCCACTCCGTGACGGCGGGCCTCGAAGAGAGAATCGTTGGCATCGGGATCGAGATGAAGAGGCACGACAATGGAGCACTTATCGTGGGAACCGTCCCAGGCGGTTCGGCTGCTGAGGCGGGTCTGAAGCGGGGTGATGTCCTGGTCCGGATTGGCAAGCAGCCTCTCACCGGGATGAGCCTGAACCAGATCGCAGAACTCGTCTCGGGACCGGAGGGTTCGACTGTCGACATCCAGATCGATAGAGCGAGCAGGGGATATCGGGCCACCCTCGATCGTCGGTCGGTCTACGTCAGCAGTATCGCGGGAGCCACGATGGTCGATCCGACCCGCAAAGTCGGTTATGTGAAGCTCAAGCAGTTCTCCGAGTCATCGGCGGAAGACCTCGAACAGGCGATGTGGACACTGCATAACGCCGGGATGAACTCGCTGGTGCTTGATCTGCGAGGCAACCCCGGGGGGCTCTTGACTGAATCGATTCAAGTCTCGGACTTGTTCCTTCCCGCGGGGGTGATCGTCTCGACCAAGGGGCGCAATGCCTCGGACAATACCACCGAAACGGCCCAGCGTGCCAAGACCTGGAAGTTGCCCCTCGTGGTTCTCGTCGACGAAAACAGCGCCAGTGCCAGTGAAATCTTCGCAGCTGCGATACAGGAGAACGGACGCGGAGTGGTGGTCGGTCGTCGCTCGTATGGCAAGGGGACGGTACAGACCCACTTCCCCTTGACGACGGTGGCAGGAGTGCTGAAGTTGACCACCGCCAAGTTCTACTCTCCATCGGGTCGGGAAATGGCAGGAGCCGGTGTGACACCGGACTATGTGGTGCAGAACGCGAACGAAGAGTCCGCTGCCAGCTTGGCCGAAGACCACGATCTTCAGACGGCGTTCGAAGCCATCCAAACCGGTCTGCCGCAACAACTTGCTCAGGCTGCAGGACAGGGGAAAAAGCTCAGCACCAAGCCCGCTTCCAGTCCCCACGTCTTCGAGGAGCTGCCTGCCCCTGCACAGCAACGTTAGAGCCTGGCTTAGCGATCTTGAGGCTTCTGCCTGAACCACTTCCGTTGAGCGACTGACACTGATACGACATCCAGGAAGCCACAACGCCACCGGGGAATCCCTGCCCCGGTGGCGTTTGTGTGTTGAACTCGAAGGGCGTTTGCAGCCTTCAGAATTCTGCGACCGCCATTCTTAGCCTGGACGGTCCACTACGCCTTGAAAATCTTCTCCCGACCATCGACCACGTTTTTGGTCATGTTTCGCGTATCAAGCACCATCTTGGAGTGCTTGACAATGAACGCCGGATCGTACGCCGAGTGGTCGGTAGAGATCAGCACGCAGTCGAACTTGCCCAGGTTCTCCGGGGTCAGCGGGGTACTCTCCATCGCTGGCAGCGTCGGATGGTGCCGCATCTTCGGCAGCGAAGGCACGTGCGGGTCGTTGTAGGACAGCAAGGCCCCCCGCTTGATGAGCAGCTCCATCAGCACGAACGACGGACTTTCTCGCGGATCGTCGACATCCTTCTTGTACGCGGCTCCGAGGATCAGCACTTTGCTGCCCTTGATCGGCTTGGCCTGGTCGTTGAGGAACTCGCCCAGCCGCGTGATGACGTACTCCGGCATCCGCGAGTTGACTTCCCCGGCCAGTTCGATGAACCGCGTCGTCATCCCGTACTTCCGGGCCAGCCAGGTCAGATAGAACGGGTCGATCGGGATGCAGTGCCCACCGAGGCCCGGCCCCGGGTAAAACGCCTGGAACCCGAACGGCTTGGTCTTGGCCGCGTCGATGACTTCCCAGACATCGATCCCCATCTTGTCGAACAGTACCTTGAGTTCGTTGACCAGCGCGATGTTCACCGCGCGGTACGTGTTTTCCAGAATCTTGCAGGCTTCCGCGATCTCGGGTGATGAGACCGGGATCACCTTCACGACGGCTTGGCTGTAAAGAGCACACGCCGCTGTCAGTGCGGCCGCATCCATGCCGCCGACGACCTTGGGAATCCCCGCCGCCGAGTAGTTCGGGTTGCCCGGATCTTCACGTTCCGGGCTGAAGGCCAACAGAAAATCCTTCGAGCACTTGAGTCCGCTCTTCTCCAAAATTGGCAGCACGACATCCCGCGTGGTCGTGGGGTAGGTCGTGCTTTCGAGAACGACCAACTGACCGGGACGGAGCGCCTTGGAAATCGACCGCGCTGTCTCTTCCACGTAGAACAGGTCTGGATCGCGGCTTTCGCTGAGTGGCGTTGGCACGCAGATCAACAGGGCATCCGCCTCGCCCAGACGACCCATGTCAGCGGTCGCCTCGAACTGCTTCTTGTCCTTCCAGCCCCGGACTTTCTCCGAACTGATGTGCTTGATGTAGCTGCGACCGGCGTTGAGATCCTGGACTTTTTGGGTGTCGACATCGTAGCCGATACAGGTAAATCCTTTGTTGACAAAGGCATCGATCAGTGGCAGTCCGACATAGCCGAGGCCAATGACCCCGACCTTGGCGGTCTTGTTCTGAATCGCGTTCAGTAGCGATTCCGACATTCAGTACTCCTTGCGAATGACTCTCGACTTCGGTCGCCCGAAGTCCGGCGGTCTGCCCACGTTGGGCGGAAACTAGCAGGTTGGAAATCGGGTGGCAACACGGGATCTTTCTGGGGTTGAGTCACCGAGATCGCGAGTTTCGAATCGGCAGTTCTCGCCGATCGCTGGCCGGTGATACGTGTTGAGACACGGTCCATTCTCCCCAAGCGGCAGCCGATCTTGCTTGTCTCGAAAGTAAAGAGGTATACGCAACACGGTTCACCATGTGGTGGATGGACAGTCTGGCCTCGGGAAAGGATTCCCATGAGCGACGGTGTGGATATTCCCGTGTCTCCTGATCCACTTGCGATCGATTTGCGCCAACGATTTGGTATGGAATTGGGTCATCGACGCGATGAACACACCCTGCAGCATGCTGGTCGAATTCTGGAGCACTTGCGGACCCAACTTGCCGAACTTGACCGCCGTGAACAGAACCTGAACAGCCAGCTCTCCTCAATGGATCAGGAGCGGCGCTCCCTCCGATTGTGGAGTTCTCAGTTCACCGAGGATGCCGAACGCCGCGAGCAGGAACTCCGCACGCGCGAGATCCAATTGGCCGAACGCGAGTCGGCCCACGATGCGTACGTCGCCGAGGTCGAGTCTCGTGAGAAATCATTGTCCGCCGAGTGGGTGGCCGTGGCCGCCGCCCGTGCGGAGATGAAATCGGAACTGGCGTCCGAGATCGAGACCGAACGCCGAGAACTCTCCGAGGGACAACGCCGACTCGACATTGACTCACGCGAGTTGCAACGTCGCGAAGGCGAATTCGAACATAGCCAAGCCCTCCAATTGGAGAACCAGCGCCGGGAAATGGAAGCCATTCGGACTGAGCGGCTGGGCGAGGTTGAACGCCGCGCAGCCGATGTCACCCGTCGTGAAATCGATGTCGAGAAGCGGGCCCGGTTCCACGAGGACCATCTCGACCGGGTGCGCCGTGACCTCGCCGATCAACGGCGCGATTTGGAACGCGAGCGGCAGCGGCAACGGGTCTGGATCGAGCAGGTCGAAGAATCGATCCGGCTGCGACTCTCGCATGTGCGGCGCTACCGCGACCTCGTGGCTCAGCGCGAACAGTCGGTCGAGCACGAGCGGGAATTGCACCAGCGGTCAAAACTCACGTCTGACCATGAAATCACCACGATCCGTCGCACGCTCCAAGAACAGTGGCTAGCGTACGACCATGAGAAACAAGCTCACTTGGCCGAACTGGAACGACGGACCATTGAGCTGAACCAGCGGCACGAAGCCCTTGAAATCAAGTCGCAGAAAGTTGAGCAGCTGCGCTGTGAAGTCGAGCTTGCGAACCAGGACTTACTAGAACAGCGTGTGATCGTCGAACAGGTGCGGGCGGAGATTGACCGCACGGTCGGCAGTCCTCTGGCGGACACCCGGATGCAGGACATTCAAGGCCGCCTGCATGAGCAGTGGCGGCAGGTCCGTGAATCGCTGATCGAACAGCGAGACGAACTGGAAGTTTCCCGGCAATCGATCCAACGTCTGCGTGACGAGTTCCGCAGTGAACGCGAAATCCTGACCACCTGGGTCGGTCAGCGCGAGTTCCAATTGAGTGCCGTGGAGGAGGCTGTGACTCGTGAACGTTCGCTCGCACAGGAAACCGAAAACCACTGGTCCGCTGCCCGCGCGCGCTGGCGTGAAGAAAAAATGGAAGCGGAGAACGTCATTCGCGGCCTGTTATTGCAACTCGAAGTGATGATCGCCGGGCAACCTGAGACCACCATTCCCCTGGCTCCACGTCAGCCCTGGCCACGACCGAGTTCCGAGGAATCGCCTACCAATCCCGAATTTGGAGAACGAACCGCAGTCGCCTGAATCCCGTCGTCTTCGACGGGGACCACTCTCTGGCTCAGCGGTCATCGTCGGACTCATCCTCTTGAAGCAACTCCCATTCAGCAGTTCGGCGGAGGAGTTTGACAACGCCGATGAGCAACAATGTGACCCCCGCCAGCGACACCACCCGAATCGCACTATTGACCAGAAACATCGTCTGGAAACGGTTGGCTCCCAGGTCCATTCGGCCCAGAATAGGCACCCCCAGAAAGAGCAGTGTACACAGCGTTTGTATGGCCAGACCGATGGCGATCAGCGTCTTCTCCAACGAGGATCGCCCCACTACCAGGACCGATATCATGCCACAACTGTCCGGCTATAAGTCGAAGAGCGTCCACTGCTTATGAGAAGGGGTTGGCGTATTTGGTGGGGAAGTGGTGGATAGTGTGTCAAAAAGCTGGGTTTTCTCGAACAGACTGATGCTCAGGATTTGCAAAATCTCGT
>JANOKO010000046.1:0-3885 GCA_031419335.1 Planctomycetota bacterium | reverse complement strand
CCCGGTGACGAAGTCATCGTCCCGTGTCGCACCTTTCTCGCCACCGCGAGTAGTGTCGTGACCCAGGGCGCGAAGCCGATCTTCGCGGATGTGGACTCCGTCAGTCAGAACATCTCCGCGGCCACGATCGCTCCGCTCCTGAGCCCTCGCACGCGGGCCATCATCGTCGTCCATCTCGCGGGATGGCCGTGCGAGATGAACCCGATCATGGACTTAGTGAGACCACTGGGAATACGAGTAATCGAGGACTGCGCCCAAGCACATGGAGCCTTTGACCAGGGCCGTCCCGTCGGCTCCATCGGTGATGCGGGGTGCTTCTCATTCTGCCAAGACAAGATCATCACCACGGGAGGTGAGGGTGGGCTGGTCACGTTTCATGACGAATCGTTGTGGAAAAAAGCCTGGAGCTATAAGGACCACGGCAAAGGCTGGGATACGGTCTACAACACCGAACACAACGGGATTTTCCGCTGGCTGCACGACTCCATCGGGACCAATTGGCGACTGACCGAGATGCAAGCGGCCATCGGGCGCATCCAACTGGCTCGACTCCCCGAATGGGTCAACATTCGCCGCCGCAATGCCCAGATCCTCACGCAGGCCATGTCGACTTGTGGGCTCGTCAATATCCCAACTCCCGCGGCCTCTCAATTCCACAGCTACTACAAGCACTACGCCTTCATCCGTCCGGAACTTCTGGCTCGTGGCTGGTCGCGCGACCAGATCGTCCGTGAAGTGCAGCAGCGCGGCGTGCCCTGTGGCGTGGGCAGTTGTTCGGAAATCTATCGGGAACGGGCTTTTCAGAACCTGGGCTTGGCCCCCGAGGTTCCCTGCCAGGTCTCTCGCGATCTGGGAGAGCGGAGTCTGATGTTCGTGGTCCATCCGACACTGGACGTGACACACATGGAACACATGGGGCGGATCATTGTGGAGACCCTGCAACGAGCGACCGACGCGCGGGGTCGCCATGCCGCATGAACGGTGATCCTCCGGATGGCCTCCCATTCACGATCCCTCACCATTGACTCGCCCCATGTTCCACACCACATGGGAAGTTCCCACGGTTTTCGAAGTCAATCCTGCCAGTCCTCAGAACCTCTGATCGATCCCCAGTGAACACCCATCGCCCACATCCCGACCATCCGATGATCGCTCGTGTCGAGCCGAACGTCTTGGGAATTCGGGATGAGTCTCCGGAATTGAGCCCGCCTGACATACGCGACCTGGGGCCTGAGATGCCCACAGGATCGCGATCGATGAAGCACCGTCTGGCTGCGATTCTTCCGGTTCACTTTCTGGGATTCTGCCTTTGTTATGCCGCATCCATGGCGTTGCGGTTTGACTTCGAGATCCCCACGCGGTTTCGCGAAGTGTTCTGGAACACGCTGCCGCTGGTCATCTTGGTGAAGTTTGCCGCGTGCTGGGCGACGGCGGAATGGCGTCGCACGTTTCGCTATGTCACGGTTCTCGATTTAGTCTTCGTCGGACTGGGGACTGTCGGAGCGGGTGCCGGATTGCTAATCAGCAATATGCTCCTCCCGGAGTCCTTCATGATCCCACGCTCAGTTTTGCTTGTGGACTCCGTGCTGTCGCTGTTGATGTTGACGATCATCCGGTTCGCCTATCGCACCTGGATGGAAGTGCTGGCTCCGGTTCTCCGTCAGAGTGGACGGAGCCGCACCTTGATTTACGGTGTGGACTCTCAGTCAATCGGCATTCTGCAAATGCTCAGCGCCATGCACTCGACCCGACTGCCGTTCCGCGTGGTGGGCTTTGTCTCCGAAACCGCGGGACGCCATACCTCGCTCATCGCCGGGGTCAGAGTCCACAACCCGTCCAGTGGCTGGGAAGAGATTTGCCAGCAGTCGAATGCCCGCGACCTGCTGATCCCCGGGAGTGTTCCCGGACGGGTCGTACGATCGATTCTGCGGGACTGTGTCGACGCAGACATCAAGGTGCATATCATCCCCACCGTCGAGGAAATGGTCGGTGGACGATTCAAGCTCGCAGCCCGAGACGTGACCGTCTCGGACCTGCTCAGAAGAGACCCCAACCGACTCGACATGGAGTCGATCAAGGGGTACGTGACGGGGCGTCGGGTCATGGTCACCGGAGGCGCTGGAAGTATCGGCAGTGAGCTGTGTCGTCAGTTGCTCGACCTCGAGCCCGAGTCACTCCTGATCTACGACCAATCGGAGTTTGGCGTCTTCACCATGGAGCAGGAGTTCTCCAAACGCCCGGGAGCGGCGGATCAAATCCGGTACTTCGTGGCGGACATCCTGGACGCCTCAACTTTGGATCGGGTGTTCGCTGAACACCGTACGCACATTCTGTTCCATGCAGCTGCTTACAAACACGTCCCGCTGATGGAAGACAATCCTCAGGCTGCCATCACCAACAATATCCTCGGTACCAAAGCCGTGGCCGATGCGGCTCGCCGGCATGGCGTCGAACGGTTCGTCCAGATCTCCACGGACAAAGCCGTGCGCCCCTCCAGCGTCATGGGAGCCACCAAGCTCGTTGCCGAGAAGTATGTCCAGTCACTGTCTCGTCTGACGGGCACGCAATTCATCACCGTGCGGTTCGGCAATGTACTGAACTCGATGGGCAGCGTCGTCCCGACGTTTCGGAAGCAGATTGAAGCGGGAGGGCCGTTGTCGGTAACACACCCGGACATGCAACGGTTCTTCATGACGATCCCCGAAGCGGTCCAGCTCGTGATTCAAGCTGGTGCCATCGGCTCGAATGGCGATGTGCTGATTCTCGACATGGGCGAACCGGTCAAGATCGTCGACCTCGCGAAAGATATGATCATGTTGTCTGGTCTGCGGTATCCCGAAGACATCGACATCGAGTTCACGGGGCTGCGGCCCGGCGAGAAGCTCTATGAAGAGCTGTTTTACGAAACCGAAGCGGGAGCGAAAAGAATCCACGAAAAGATCTTCTGCGGCAGCCATGAGCATGCTCCGAAGTCCGTGGAGATCAACGCTCACATCAGCCGCTTGGAAGAGGCCGCGCACGGGGAAACGCAGTCCGCCCTCATCCACCTCCGCGAGATCGTCCAGCATTACTCCGGTGCGGAATGGACTCCCTCGCGGATGCGCAAAGCCGCTTAGTTGTCGGGGGGTGGGGTAGCAATTAGAGTGACTTTTGAATCATTTCTCCTCAGTGTGTTTTCGTACTTCGTCCCGTCTAAGAATGGGGGAAGCATAAGTCGGCAGAATTCTGACGGCTTCCGACTTCAGCGCTCCAGCCACAAATGCCGCCACTCTTCGCCCCGAAAGGGACGGACTTGATCGCCCAGGGAGGAGCAGAACGACGCCAGTCGTGCCGCGCAGCCCTGAGTCCGCGAGCACAACAGAGCTGCATCCAGCCCTGAAAGAGCGTCACCCCGAGCCGCTCAAGCTGATGGTTGAGTGCTGACGGCTTCCCCAACGGCTGCGACTGCGCCGCGCTGGGTTCATCGGTGTTCATCGGTGTTCATCGGTGTTCATCGGTGTTCATCGGTGTTCATCGGTGTTCATCGGTGTTCATCGGCGTTCATCGGTGTTCATCGGCGTTCATCGGCGTTCATCGGCGTTCATCGGCGTTCATCGGGGGCTCACAAACTTGCGTGATGAGGCACTGTCGTGGATATCTGCCGCTGCCTACTTTTGTGATGCACACACGCCCGACGGGTGTGTGCGTCCCAAACGTTGGCGATTTCTCCGAAATCGCCGGTTCGACGCAATTCGTCGGGACACCTCACAAATGAATGACGGGAAAACCGCGAGTTCAGTGAATTGTCGTTGGTCCGCGTGTCGCGAGCGGCTCGGGGTGGCGAACGCCGCACCAGCGATTTCGGAGAAATCGCCGACATGAGTCCAGCCCGCCGGTTGGCCATCC
>JANOKO010000045.1:0-1687 GCA_031419335.1 Planctomycetota bacterium | reverse complement strand
TAATGCATGTGGTCACCGAGATTGATCCGCAATCTGGGGCCTTACTCGCACGCAATCCCTACAGCCTGGAGTTCTCCAGCCGGATTCCGTTCTTCAGTGTCTCGGAGAAGCTCCGAACAGTGACAGGCGACCGAGCCGAATTCGTCGGACGCAACGGAAGTCTGGCTCAGCCAGCGGCCCTCACACGACAGCGACTCTCCAATCGGACCGGCGCCGGGCTGGACCCGTGTGCGGCGATTCAGACCACGTTTGATTTGGCCGATGGTCGCGAGCGAGAGATCGTCTTCACCCTCGGCATGGGGCGCGACATCGGGCACGTTCGGCGACTCGTCGAGAGTACCCGTCCGCTGGATGCGGCACGTCGAAACCTCGAAGCCGTCTGGCAGTTCTGGAAGCACACACTCGGGGCGGTCCATGTCCAGACTCCTGATCCGGCTGTGAATATGCTGGCGAATGGGTGGCTTCTGTATCAGACGCTGGCGTGTCGGTTCTGGGCACGCAGTGGTTACTACCAGTCGGGCGGAGCATTTGGTTTTCGGGACCAGCTGCAAGATGTATCGGCAATGCTACACTCGAAGCCGGAACTCATGCGTCAACAGCTGCTGCTGTGTGCGGCCCATCAATTCAAGGAGGGCGATGTGCAGCATTGGTGGCACCCGCCGGTGGGTCGCGGAGTGCGGACACACTTCAGTGATGACTTCTTATGGCTCCCGTTTGTGGCGTGCCGCTATGTCAGCGGGACGGGTGACACGGGAGTGCTGGACGAGCGAGTCAAGTTCCTGGAAGGCCGCCCCGTCAAGATGGAGGAGGAGTCATATTACGACCTCCCCACCACGTCCGAGGAATCGGCGACGCTGTATGAACACTGCGTGCGGGCGATCACCAATGGACTGCGTTTCGGCCCGCACGGTTTGCCATTGATTGGCGGCGGGGACTGGAACGATGGGATGAATCTGGTCGGGGAACTGGGCCAGGGGGAAAGCGTCTGGCTGGCGTTCTTCCTGTACGGGATTCTGGAGAAGTTCTCGGTGATTGCCCGTACTCGTGGTGATCTGGCCTTTGCGGATCGCTTCGATGTCGAGGCCGCCCAACTCGCCACCAACATCGAGCAACACGCCTGGGACGGGCAGTGGTATCGCCGGGCGTACTTTGACAACGGGGAGCCACTGGGGTCAGCGATGAACGAAGAGTGCCAGATTGACTCACTGCCCCAAAGTTGGTCGGTCTTCTCGGGAGCGGGCGACTCTGAGCGCTCGATGCAGGCGATGCAGGCCGTCGATCAACGGCTCGTGCGACGCGGCGACGCCCTCATTCAGTTGTTCGATCCGCCATTCGACAAGTCAGCCCTCGACCCTGGCTACATCAAGGGGTACGTCCCCGGCGTCCGCGAGAACGGGGGCCAGTATACCCATGCCGCGATCTGGACCGTCATGGCGTTCGCGAAACTCGGTGACCATGAACGAGCGTGGGAGTTGTTCCAACTCATCAACCCCGTCACTCATGGCTCGACTCCTGCGAAAATCGCCACGTACAAAGTCGAACCCTACGTCGTCGCCGCCGATGTCTATGGAGTTGCGCCGCACATCGGGCGTGGCGGATGGACCTGGTACACCGGTTCGGCCAGTTGGATGTACCAGTTGATCGTGGAGTCGCTACTGGGTGTCCATCTGGAGGTCGATCAGCTGCG
>JANOKO010000044.1:0-2459 GCA_031419335.1 Planctomycetota bacterium | reverse complement strand
CTCGGCATCCTGCTGATCGTGCTGACTCAACGCTTCTGTGAGGTTTTGGAGGTTCACGAACCTGAACGCTCGGCTCCACGACCGACCCCGCGCCGCGCGATGGGAGTGTTTGCGCTCTCGCAGCGACAGGACAGCGGACTCGACTTGTACCTGCAACGGATCTACCGTGAGGTCGCTCCGGGAGATCGCTCCTATGTTCGCAAGGGGGGGCGATCCCAACCACCCGAGGCGCGCCAGTCCGTCGCACCGACAGTCAGCCCAAATTCGACGGGTGGTCTGAAACGTCCAGTCCTGACTCCGCGTTCCGAGCCCTATCGGGCTGCGCTGGTCTCGCATCCCAAGCCGCATCGAGAGCCTCGGAACTAAATGACGCGGCGTCAGCAGGCTCATCTGGTTCCCTTGGCCCGCCGCGAGTGTGGTGATACAACGCCTTTCAGTGAGAAACTCTCCCTGGAAGGGTGTGCGTTGTGGATCTGGCAGAAATTGCCCTCAAGACTCAGTTGACTCCCGAGGTTGTGTGGCAACGCACGCGGGGTATCTATGAGCGCCTCCTCATCCGATCTCGGTATTTGCAAACGGGGAATTTCCGGTCAATCCACCCGGAGGATTTGTCGACTCTGTTCGAGTCCTATGACACCGAGTTCTTTCGCGGAGCGTGCCACGTTGCGCTGGCGGGACGCCGCCTTGAGTTTCGTGTTTCCAGCCGCATGACAAGTGCCGGGGGCAAAACGTTTCAATATACGCCGAGGTTCAAGGGGGGGGAGATGTGGTTCGAGATCGCGGTCTCCGCACCACTGCTATTTCAAACATTTCGTGATGTCAGTCGGCCCGTAACCGTCTGCGGCATCTCCTGTTTGGACCGGCTGGAAGCCCTTCAAAGAATCTTTGAGCACGAGATGATTCACCTGGTCGAACTGGTCTGCTGGTCCCATTCGGAGTGCAGTGCCCCCCGGTTTCAGTCGATCACAAGCGGGATGTTCCAGCACCAGGAACACACACATAATTTGATCACGCAAAGCGAACGCGCCCAGGTCAAGTTCGGAATTACGGCCGGGTCGCGCGTCCAGTTTGAATACGAAGGCCGTCTCTACTGTGGTACAGTGAATCGTGTCACCAAGCGGGCCACGATCCTCGTCGAAGACCCCGCCGGATTGCGGTATTCCGACGGCAAACACTACATGAAATTCTATATCCCACTGGACCACCTCCAACCGGTGGGGCAAGGTCGCTGACTCATGCTGATCGAAGGAATCGTCACCAGTCTGAACCTCAAAGAGGACTTGAATGTCGCGCCGATGGGGCCGATCGTGGATGAGAGTCTCACGTGGTTTCGGCTCAGGCCATTTCAGACTTCGACCACGTATTGCAATCTGGAGGCGACTCGCTGCGGGGTGTTTCATGTGGTCGATGATGTGCTGCTGATTGCCCAGGCTGCACTCAACCAATTACCGCGTGAACTTCCCACGCGCGCAGCTCTGACCATTCCTGGACGTGTGCTGGAGGCCGCTTGCCGCTGGTACGAGTTTCGCGTTGAGATGCTGGATGCCTCGCACGAGCGAGCAGAGATCCAGTGCCAAGTGACCCACACTGGAGTGATCCGCGAGTTTTTCGGGTTCCACCGGGCCAAGCACGCCGTCCTCGAAGCCACCATTCTGGCGACGCGAGTACATCTGATTCCGCGTGAGCAGATCCTCGCCCAATTCAAAGACCTGAAGGTGATCGTCGACAAGACAGCTGGTTCACGCGAATTTGAGGCTTTCGCCTTGGTGGAGGAGTTTGTTCGAGCAGCGGACCCACCGTCGTGAAAGCAGGTGATAGACCGCTTCGGTAGCCAGATTACGGAGAATTGAACTGTTCGCAGTCGCCTATTATTCTGGCACACCGATTGCATTATGTTCAAACTGTTGCCATTGCTGGTTCTTTGCTGGGGAGCGCTGAGCTGAGGCAACGGGGTGGATCTTGTTCGTTTCCCACGTGGAAACTGCAACACGAAACTGCACCCTGATGTGACGTAACATCTCAGTAATCATGAGGTTCAGATGCGCGCTCGATTCATGACTGGGGGACTGGCCGCACTGGCCACATTCCTGTTGGGGACAATTCCGGCCTTCGCCGAGGAGGTTGCTGCGGCACCGCCACCTCCGCCGATGGATTCCGGGAATATCGCATGGATGCTCACTTCTTCGGCACTCGTGCTGATGATGACGGCACCGGGTCTTGCCCTGTTCTACGGAGGACTGGTCCGGAAGAAAAATATTCTCAGTGTCTTCATGCAGTGCCTGTTCCTGATGGGACTGATGAGTGTGGTGTGGGCCGTGTACGGCTACTCACTGGCGTTTGGCGGTACGAACCCGTACTTCGGGAACTTCGATCACATCCTTCTAAAGGGGGTTCTGCCCTCGGCACCGGGTATCTGGCCCGCACAGGGAACGTACGGCATTCCGGTCGCACTATTCATG
>JANOKO010000043.1:0-5058 GCA_031419335.1 Planctomycetota bacterium | reverse complement strand
AAGCGGCTGATAGCTGCACACAGTGAACAGGCAGCCGAGCATCGCGACTAGCATCACGGCCCGCCGGGTCAGTTGGTACTCGGGCGGAATCCGGTCTTGCAGGACGGACAGATCTGGGTCACGACGTACCAGGAACGACTCGGACACGATTGCCTCGCTGGGAGGAGGGATCAAAGTGCTCATGGACCACGAACCTGAATGATATCGTCCCGCCAGCCCACGATGTGGCATTTTGGCAGCACTCCTCTGGAGCATAGGGTTTGCCCGGACCTGAGTCGCGAGGGGATTCGGTTCCCATGGAGATGTCGACTGTACGAGTAGCGGATGTGTCGCAGGTGCCGATTCTGACGACGAATTCGTCGCTACGCGCATCGCAACCTGTGGATACTGTCCAGTGGATTGGGCGTGCTGCCCGTGCATTCCCTCGCAAACGCGCGAGCCAGACGCCCAGGCCACATACCCATACGACGGACGTTACCGTAACGACCCCGCCAGCAGACGGGCCTGCGCCACAGACGTATCCACACTCATCCGCAACTGGACACTCCACCGACCATTCTCGGGGGCCAAGAACTGCCAGTTCGGGACGACACAGGCACTCTGGTGAACCAGTTCAAAGCCGCCTTCCGACTGGCTGACGGTCTGGATGGGAAAGGTCCAGATGTCTCCGGTCTGAGAACTGTCGATCGCGACATCAATCCCCAGCCATTCATCGACGAGACCCACTCGGGCACAATCTTTCAGCACCTGTACGGATTCGAGGGGGCCGCGCTGCTGACCCGTGGCATCATAGTAGTACCGGTCATCGGCCCCGGACGCGAGGGCGGCGAAGTTCCACTCGATGGCCAAGTGCAGCGGTTGTCCAGGGGAAAGTCCCTCGAAGTCGTAACGCACGTCGAGTTCTCCTGACGCAGTGCTGTCGAGGGAGATCGTCTTCGTCACCTTGACCATCGAATGGCCGTCCCACCCCGTCCGGGTCAGGATCGCCTCCACCCGGCTATCGGATCGGCGGATGCGGGTATCGTAGACACCAGAGACGAATGTCCCGATCCCGCCCTGCCCCGCCTGAAACACTTCGAGCGTTGTTCCCGGTAAAAGGAAATGATCCACGAGGCTCTTCCGGGGCCAAGCATCGTACTGCAGTTTCTGGTCGAGGTTGGGCTGCTTGAACGTCACGAGGTTATTAATGTCAAGTTCACTGACTCCCGCGAGGTCGTGTTGCCGCTGTCCTGCCTCGAGGACGCGCGCATGGTAAGGCTCCGGACGCCGATTCAGCGTCGACAACAGATTGACTCGCGTGGCTCGCACATCGAGTTCGTACAAGTGCCCGCCACAAGCTGGGGCGATGTAAGCGATCAGGCGATCTCCTGCGAGTCGGACCTCCTTGCGGGCATCCAGATTAAAATCCTGGACATGCACCGAAACCCACCGGCCCTGCCGACCAGCCAGTTGCTCCAGCAATGAATCGGCTGCGATCAGGTGTTGATAAATCGCGTTCCGCAGGTGCGGCAGGTACAACCCCCCAAACGCCCCGTGCCAGTACGGGCAGTTGCATTGACCCCGATAGAGTTCGGTCCTCGCCCGTTCGAACAACAGGCGCTGCTCGGCGGATTCCAGCGTCGCTTCGGCCACTTCCAGCTTGCGACTGACCTCTCGCATGCGGCAGTACATCTCGTCGCTCTCGGGGTATTTCACCAGGAAATTCCGCCAGAACCCAGCCCGTACGAACGGTTTTAATTCTTCCCAGTCCGCGTCCTGTTCTTTGCGGCGCACGATCTCGCGGTACTTGAGTTGTTGCTCCGTCGGCAGCACCCATTCGGTCATCTCCCGGTAGCTGGCATCGGGTAGATAGATCTTTCCGAGCGGAGAGACGGACTGTACGGCTTCTCCCAGAGTCACCAATTGCAGCCAGTCGCGATTCTGTGTGAGTGCATCCAAGAACTTCCGCAGCCAGCCGTTGGCATAGCAGTGCTGTTTGCTCTCGGGCCAGACACCGAATTTCTCGCCGTCGTCGCCAAAGACCGCCACCGCGTTCGGATGCTTCAAGGCCATCTCACGCAGGTGACGGATCGTCTCCTCTGGCTCGGCATACGGAATCGTATAACGCAGCCGTTCGCTATCGGGGAAAATCTTTAATAATCGTCCTTCATCCTCGGTCAGGTAATACCCATGCAACTGGTCATCTGACAGCCCGGCAGAGCGGAAGTGAAAATCATCGACCAATGTATATTCGATCCCAGCGTCGGTGATATCCCCGGCAAAGGTCGGCTCCCACACGCGCTCCGGAATCCACATCCCCTTTACGGTCATGCCGAAGAGTGTCCGCAAGTATTCAGTATAGGCTTTGATCTGCCCGATCCGGTCGCGACGCGGAATAGCGGCCAGGATCGGCTCATAGAACGGCCCGCCTAGCAGTTCGATCTGTCCGCGATCAACAAACTCGCGGACCCGGGTGATGTACTCGGGTCGGTGGTCCACGATCCATTCCAGCAGCGATCCCGAACAATGCAGTGTGACCTTCACCTCGGGATACTCCTCGAGGAGGTCGAGGATCGGGGCGTACGCATCCTGATATGCGGCTTCGAACACTCCATCGAAATTACCCACCGGCTGGTGGTTGTGGAGTGCCAGTACGAGCTTGATCGAGGCCATGGGGCCTGCCTCCCGTTCGCGCGTGTTGGGATTGTCTCTCCCAATTCGCACGAACAATACACACAACAGCCCTTCCTTCACCGCAGAGGAACGTAGCTGTACCCCGCCAATAGAGCAGTTCTGGCCCTGCTCGCCAATTGAGCGTGAGGCAAGAATCTTCAGGAATTGGTCGATCTGTGGAACAAGGAAGGATGGGTAAAGAGGGGAGGTTCTTGGCTCTGGTGAGAAGTCGTGGTCGCTTGCTGGCCCCATTTGCCAGATGGGTGTTTCGCATGCGGGTCAGGTTTACTGGTGTTTCACAGACCACATCCTTGTTGTTTTTTTCGTAACCTCTGGCGTCTGGTCCGGTTGCGGCCTAACCTTTGCTGTTGAGTTTCGCGCCCCCGGTGCGCGCGAATCGTTCTCCCAGGGGATTTTGATGACTCACCGACCGGCTGCCAATTCCACATTGTTTTCGCCTGCCAGGGTGGTGATCCTGCTCGGGCTATCTGGGTTGGCAGTGTGCCTGCTTTTCGTGTGGCACTCCGGACTGCGTGGAGCGGACATCACCCCGAACACGGCTCATGTGACTGGGTTTCGCCCCAAAGTGGTCGCCATTCAGGGGGCGAAACTCGTCATCGCCCCCGGTCAGGTTGTTGCAGTCGGAACTCTGGTCATCCGCGACGGGACAATCATTGCAGTCGGTCAGGATGCCGCGATTCCCGTCGGTGCGGAGCTGATCCCCGGTGAGGGGCTGACTGTTTACGCCGGGTTCATGGATGCTGCCGGAGAAGCGAAGCTCAAACCCGGTTCGCCGGGACCGGACGCGGGGCGCGAAGTCCATTTTGAGGAGAACTTGCTGGCCGCGACCCGCATGGACAATCGTCGCGGGATGACCCCAGAATTGCCAGTGGGCGACCTCGCGATCCGCGACGCTGAGTTCCAAGCGGCCCGCCGCAAGGTGGGGATCACCGATGTCCATCTCGTGAACTTTGCCCCGATTGCAGGAGGGCAAACCGCCCTCGTGACACTCTCGGGGCTCCCCGCTCGGGAATCGGTAATCTGGTCGGGAGGCATGTCATCGTTGACGCTGGCCCACCCGCCAGAACGCGGGGATTCGCACCTCTCCTACCCTCTGACGCTGATGGGGGCCACGGCTCATCTGCGGCAGGCTTTGCTCGACGCAGCCCACTATCGCGAGCATCTCGCACAGGCTGAAAAGTTCCCAGCAACGATCTCGCCCCCGCATGAAGATCCAGTGCTCGAGGCGCTGTCGCAGGTGCTGGCCAAAGAGACCTCCCCACTGTTACTCGTGCCGCACTTTGCCGGGCGCGATGAACTCGACCGAGCACTCGATTTCAGCGAGGAGTTCCACCTCGATCCAGTGCTGTGCATCGGCACCGAACCGTTCGCTGCGGTCGACCGCATCGTGTCGGCGAAGTGCGAGGTGATCGTGTCGCTCGATCTGGGGGAGAAGCCCAAGTTCTCTCTGAAGGACAAGCACAAAGATAAGGACCACGAGCTGAAGGTTTCGGCGGTCGATGGTCTGCGCGTCGAGGTCGAGCCGCCGCAGCGATACCAGGACGACCGGCTGGCCCACTGGAAGAGGCGAGCGGCGCTGCCGGGCCAGTTGGCTGCGAAGGGGGTCCGCATCGCGTTCTCATCGAAGGGCCTCAAGCAGCCCGGCGACTGGCTGGAGCAGGTGCGGTTGCACATGGAACACGGGCTGACCGAGGACCAAGCTGTGGCGGCCCTCACTCGCGATGCTGCGGTGATCCTTGGTGTCGAGTCGCAGCTCGGGACCTTGGAATCCGGCAAGCGCGGGCATGTGGTTGTCCTGAGTGGATCGCTGTCGGACAAGGGGGCCAAAGTCCGGTATGTGTTGCTGGATGGCCTGACCTATGAGTTCAACAAGCCCAAGGCTAGCGAAGACAAGGATGCTGCCCCGCCCGCCGCCCAGTTGACCGGGCATTGGGATATGAAGATCCAGTCCGGCAAGGAGCCGACTGAGGCGACGCTGGACCTGGCCCAGGACGGCAACCGACTCACCGGCACCCTCAATAGCGAGTCCGGCGAGGGCCGCATCGCCAGCGGTTTGATCAGCGGTAAGGACGTGAAGTTCACGGTCGAGATCGGGGTCGGGGATAAGACGATTGAACTCAAGTTCGTCGGCACCGTCGATGAGAAAACCCAGCTGAGCGGGACGCTGGAATCGGCCTTCGGGGCACCGGCCAAGTGGTCGGCAACTCGCGCGGGAGCTGCGGAGGAGAAGCCGAAGCTGGATGCTGCTCCACCGGGAGAGAAACCCCCGGAAGCCGCTGCTGTCATCCAGTTGAAACTTGACGAGGCGGAATCGGAGACTCCGACCGACAAGCCGCAGGAAGCCTCTAGCCCGAAGACGGACGACCAGGCCAAGACCGTTCCGAC
>JANOKO010000042.1:0-3903 GCA_031419335.1 Planctomycetota bacterium | reverse complement strand
CGTTGCGCTCCGCGTCAACCAGCTTACGGAGCGTAACGCGACGGGAACTCGCGAAGAGAAACTCACAGCTGCCAGTGACCGGTTCTACAAGGGGGATGTCGCCGACGAGTTGGAAGCGTGGTACATCGATACCGGGGCCTTTCTCCGTAAGCGAGATTTGGCCGCTCACCAGACATTGGTCGAAGACCCGGTCTCGGTCAGTTATCGTGGCTACACGGTTTATAAATGCGGGCCCTGGACACAAGGGCCGGTGTTGTGCCAGAACCTTCGACTGCTGGAAGGATTTGATCTGAAGTCGATGGGGCATCTGTCTGGGGATTACATCCATGTGGTCACAGAGGCCATGAAGTTGGGCTATGCCGACCGCGACGAATACTACGCCGACCCCCGATTTTCCAAAGTGCCGATGAAGGAGCTCCTCTCCGACCAGTACACCGAGCTGCGGCGACCTCTGATCGATCGGGAGACAGCATCCATGGATCGTCGACCGGGAGATCCCCGGCGCATGCAGGCTCTGCAAACGACCGGAGTTCCCGGGCCTGAATCCGAGAAGATTCCCAAGCAGGACACCACGACTTGTGTCGTGGCGGATCGCTGGGGGAATGTGGTGGCAGCCACCCCGAGTTGTAACATGCTGACCAATACCCCCGGGCCTTCGGGCGTGAATACCGGGAACCGCGTTCGCAGTATGAACACCTCGCCTGGGCATCCCAATCGAGTCGAAGCGGGAAAGCGGCCCCGTGTCACGTTGACGCCGACACTGGTCTTGAAAGACGGCATGCCGGTGCTGGCCATCAGCGTCGCGGGGGGAGATATCCAGGACCAGACCACGCTCAACGTACTCCTTAACCATATCGATTTCGGCATGCTGCCCGCCGAGGCGGTGACAGCCCCCCGTTTCCAGATGAACCATCACCAGGATTCGTTCAATCCGCATCCGGACCGCGATGCCGCATTCGTCGGCAAGGGGCAGTTGAGAGTCAACGCGGAAATCTCGGATGCAGCGATCAAGAGTCTTTCGGATCGGGGACATCATCTGGGCATCGCTCCCTCGCCGATTGCTCATCCGGTGATGATCTTCATCGACCAGCAGACCGGACTCATGTACGCCGCGGGTGATCCCCAGGCCCAGCGCCATGCGGCGGCTGCGAAGTGAGCGGAGGCAATGCAGGCTTGCTTTCTCAACACGATTCGACATAACCATCAGAGACGAATCCACCCGCATGTCGAGCCCGCTCGACGGCCAGCACGCTTGGTACTGTCATGCCACTCGACCTGCTTCAGCAACTGATTTCCATTCCCAGCCAAAATCCGATGGGACGGGATGTCTCCGGGCCGGAGTTTCTGGAGGGCCGTCTCGCCGATTTTGTCGAGGGGTTCTTCCGCGATCTCGGGGTGCGTTATGAGCGGATTGAAATCGCTCCGGGACGCCCGAATGTGGTGGCGATTTATGAGAGTCCCGGAGCGACTCGGACGGTGATGCTCGATGCCCACCTCGACACGGTGCCGGTCGATGGGATGACGATCCCGCCGTATACGCCGACCATTGCGGACGGCAAGATTTACGGGCGCGGGTCGTGCGATATCAAGGGGGGGATGGCGGCCATGCTGACTGCTTTTGCCCGGCTCGTGAAGGAGAAGCCTCCCGGAGCGGCGAATGTGGTGATGTCATGTGCCTGTGATGAGGAGCATACGCAGATCGGGATCGAAGCCTTGGGGGCCTCCTGGACGAAGGATGCTCCGAACCCGTTCAGGCGAACTCCCGATGTGGCGATCATCGCCGAGCCGACCAATCTCGATGCCGTCGTCGCCCACCGGGGAGCCACCCGCTGGCGTATCATCACGCGCGGTCGGGCCTGTCACAGCTCGGAGCCTCGCAACGGTGTCAACGCGATCTACCGCATGGGGCGGGTATTGACCGAGTTGGAGCAGTACGCCGAGATTGTGCGGGGTATCAACCCGCCGCACCGACTGGTTGGTCCCGCGACGCTAAGTGTTGGTCGGATCACGGGAGGCCAGAGCGTGAACGTGGTGCCCGACTTCTGTGCGATCGAGATCGATCGCCGCGTCCTTCCCGGCGAAGACCCCGTGGCGGTGATCGATCAACTCGGAAGCTGGTTGCGACCGAGACTCGACTTTGAGATCGATATGGAGCCGCCGTATATCGTGAGCCGGGCACTCGGCGACGAGGACAACGGCCCGTTGGCGGATGAATTGCTGGCCGTTGTCGCCGAAGTGGCCGGTCCGCATCAGAAGATCGGCGTGCCGTACGGGACGCACGCATCGACGATCGCGTCATTCGGCGTGCCATCCGTCGTCTTTGGTCCGGGCTCAATCTTGCAGGCACATACGAAGGATGAGTGGTTGGCGATTGATGAACTCGAACTGGCCACCGAGGTGTATTACCGGTTCTGTTTGCGATGAGCCGAGGCTCATACCCACCTCCGACCGGCGAGCGGGGCGGCGTCAGCCCCTCGTGTTCCACGGACGCGATCTCGTCAGACTTCGTACGACTCACGTCCGAAATGTGCGCCAGTTTTGAACATTCTCGGTGGCCTGAAAACCCTCCGTACCCTGAAGGGGTTGTACATCCGCGTGACCCCTGTAGAACCCTTTCAGGGTTCGTCCTCCGTGAACGATGTCACCCAGGGTGCGCGGCCTTCGGTCGCGACCCTGGGCTGTAATGTGTGACTCCTTCGGGGTGCAGAGGTCGGCTCGATGGGGAGTGGTTTACTGGCTGATGGCTGACTGCTTCAATAGGGTCGCGGCACAGGGCCGCGCTGGGTGACTCCGCACCCCCAATGCTCAAGGCATCGCCCGATGCCACCCTTTCGGACAATCGGCGAGTTCGCTGGAGAAAGAGTTTCCAGAAAACTTCGAGATCGCCTGGAGAAAATATTTGACAAATCGGATTCCGAAGTTAGAAAGGAGATCGTAGCACAACCCAATCCTCGAACTCCTTGAGAATGGAAATGACATGCGGCCCTCTCCTCTCTCCTCTCTCCTCTCTGATGAACCTGCGGACATCACTGCTCCTGATGGCGCTGCTGGTGGTTGATGGCGTGGTCGTGTTCGCCGCGATGGGACCGTGTACGGTAGATTATGCTGGAATATCATTGAATGGCATCGAATGCTCTGGGTCAATGTTCCCTCCGTTTTCTCCTCCTGGGTGCTGGGGATCTGTGCTCGTAATGATGGAAACGAGTGAATGCCAAAACCAAGACTCCAGTTTCTGTAATGACCATGACTCTCTATTAGCTGTGCAGTTTCCGGCATTCAAAGTCAATTCGCCAAGTGGCCCTTGCTTTTCATGGACCGCAGGTCCATTTGGAATTCCAGTCCTAATAGGGTATGGATGCCTATTCGGCGCTCCAATATATTCCTACGGTGGATACAGCTGTAACTAGATGTTGTTCAGCAATGATGGAATAGGCTACTCTCTGCTGTATGATGACATCTATGACAAGTCGGCTCCGGGGGAAAATGGATATGATGATCTGTCGATTGACCACTCTGATTTCGGTTATGATCGTATGCATCTGGCTGAATTCGAGCGTATTTGTAGTGGCGGACGACTCAGGAATGAGAATTCTTGCAGATGCGGTTATGAGCAGCCATGAGCGTGCTATTAGTACGGGAGAATTCCGGTACATTCTGAAAGTGACACATGAAGCCCCTTCTCAAGAAGAGGTTTCAAGGCAGGTAGAAATAATTCGTGATGGACTTCGAAGCCAACTTAGACGACAGGGGAACAATTCTAAAAGACAAAAGGCGCTTCAAAAGGCGATCGACACTGCAGATCAATACGTGCCGCCTCAAGTCCGTAACAACGCGGACTTGATGTATCGGTACTTCTTCGCGTTAGGAGGCCCGGAACTCGGTGGCGACCGGTACATGGAGATG
>JANOKO010000041.1:0-11931 GCA_031419335.1 Planctomycetota bacterium | reverse complement strand
GTGCCTGCCTGCCGAGTGGAAGTCGTTCGTGATGCACTACCGGTATCGCGAAACGGTGTATCACATCACGGTCGAGCAGCCGCAACCGTCCTCGACCGTCAAGAGTGTTACGATGGATGGCATCGAGACTCCGAGTCTGACAATCCCCCTCGTGGATGACCGGAAAGAGCATCAAGTGACGGTGGTGTTGTCATGAGGGATTCCTCCAGTGGTGTCGCGGTGAAGGACAACTCGGGGATGACGTTCGCAAGGCAACCATCACGATTCCGGCCCCCTCTCCCCCGCGCTCGATGTGGCAATCCGGGTGGACGTGTTGCGGGGGAGAGGGTTGGGGTGAGGGGGCCACACCGCCCGCTCAAGCCCCCTCACCCCGGCCCTCTCCCCCACAGTGGAGTCCACTCCAAAAGTGGCATCGAATGTGGGGGAGAGGGGGCAGAACCTGGCGAAACACCTCGTGGCAATCCTTCACGGGTCGTTCGCGAGAGGCCGCACACACCACACTCACTTCACATTCTCCACCGACCGATCATCCACCCCCGCACTTGCCACACGCCACTTCCACCCACACATTGATGACATACCGAATCGGACTGAGCTGATGTCCAATCACATTCCTCCCTTGCCGACCGCCTTTCACGAGCAGCCCGAGTGGCTGCGCGTTACGCTCTCCTGTATTGGGGACGGGATCATCACCACGGATAACCGGGGGCAGGTCACCTTTCTGAATCCAGTTGCGGAGGCTCTCACCGGGTGGTCGCTGGTCGATGCTGCCGGACTCGCGCTGGAGACCGTGTTCCACATCGTCAACGAGACCACGCGAAACATTGTCGAGAACATCGCCAGCAAGGCGCTCCGGGAAGGGGTCATAGTCGGGCTGGCCAATCATACGCTGCTGATTGCCAAAGACGGCACGGAACGTCCGATCGACGACAGTGCCGCTCCCATCCGCAGTGATTCGGGCGAAGTGGCCGGGGTCGTGCTGGTCTTCCGCGATGTGACCGAGCGCAAGCGGGACGAGCAACTGGTTCACGATGCGCTCGCCTATGCGGACAACATCATCGCAACGATGCGTGAGCCATTTCTGGTTCTCGATCACACTCTCAAGGTGGTGACAGCCAACGAGTCGTTCTACGAGAACTTCCGCGTCGCGCCGTCGGAGACGCAGGGGCAGTTCGTGTACGACCTCGGGAACCGCCAGTGGGACATTCCCGCCCTGCGGACGCTGCTGGAAGAGGTTTTGCCGGAGAACCATGTGTTCCAAGACTTCGAGGTCGAGCACGAATTCCCCACCCTCGGGCGGAAGACGATGTTGCTCAATGCCCGCCGCATTCGCCGGCCCGGCAATCATTCGGAGTTGATCCTGCTCGCCATTGAAGACGTGACGGAGCGCAGGCTCGCCGAGCAACTGGCGCGAGACACGCTCGCCTATGCCGACAACATCATTGCGACTGTCCGAGAACCGTTCCTGGTTCTCGATCAGACTCTTAAGGTGGTGACCGCTAACGAGTCGTTCTATGACACCTTCCACGTCGATCAGACTGCGACCCAGGGTCAATACGTCTACGAACTAGGCAACCGCCAATGGGATATCCCCGCCCTGAGGACACTCTTGGAGGAGATGTTGCCTCAAGAGCATGACATTCAGGACTACCAGGTGGTGCATGACTTCCTAACCCTCGGGCGGAAGGTCATGTGGCTCAATGCCCGCCGCGTTCGAAATCCCGGCCAGCGCTCCGTGCTCATCTTGCTGGCGATCAAAGATGTCACGGAACGCCAGAAGATCGAAATGGCGGTTCATGTCTCCGAAAACCGCTATCGCCGTCTGTTCGAAGCGGCCAAAGATGGCATCCTGATCCTCGATTCAGACAACGGGCAGATCGTGGACGCCAACCCGTTCATGTGCGATTTACTGGGCTACTCTCCCGGAGAGTTCACCGGCAAAGAAATGTGGGAGATCGGACTGTTTCGGGACAAGTCAGCCAATGAGGCCGCTGTCCGGGGTCTGCAACAATCGGGCTATCTCCGCTACGAGCACATGCCTCTCGAAACAAAAACCGGACGGCAAGTCGAAGTGGAGATCGTGGCCAACGTCTATCAGGAAGACCAACAGAGCGTGATCCAATGCAACATTCGCGACATTACCGAACGGAGTCATCTCGAAGAGTTGTTACGGACCCAGTCGGTCGCGATGTCCGACCTGCATCGCCGCAAAGATGATTTTTTGGCCATGCTCAGTCACGAGCTGCGCAGTCCGCTGGCTCCGATCTCGAACGCCGTCCAATTGCTGAGCTTGCAATCCGAGACAGAGACTCTGATCCACAAAAAAGCCCGCGACATCATTCAGCGCCAATTGGGCCAGCTGCAACATCTGGTCGATGACCTGTTGGAGGTGTCGCGCATCACCACCGGTCGGGTCCAGCTGCGTAAAGAGCGAGTGACCGTGAACCGCATTGTGCAGGGGGCTGTGGAGACCACGCGTCCGCTGATCGAGCAGCGAGGACATACACTGACGGTCACGATCCTGCCCCCGCCGATCTGGCTGGACGCCGACCCCGCGCGGTTGGAACAGGTGATGGTGAACTTGCTGACAAATGCCGCCAAGTACACGGAGGAGGGTGGCCAGATCCATTTGTCTGTCCAGATGGAGGGGCCGGAGTGTGTGTTGCGCGTGCGAGATAACGGAGTGGGGATCAGCCCGACACTGTTACCACGCATCTTCGATCTATTCACCCAGGCCGAGCGCTCGCTCGACCGGTCGCAAGGCGGCTTGGGGATCGGCCTGGCACTGGTCCAGCGACTCACGGAACTACACGGCGGAACTGTTGAGGTGCAGAGCGTTCTGGGACATGGCAGCGAGTTCATCGTGCGGTTGCCGCTCCACAGTGACGAGAGGCGAGTGACCAATGGAGAGGTCAATGGTTCGCTCGAATCTCATCATGCTCCACTTCACCCGCAACTGCGCGTTCTGGTGGTGGATGACAACGTCGATACCGTACTCAGCTTCTCGATGCTGCTGCAGGCCGCTGGGCATGAAGTGTTGACGGCTCATGAAGGGTTGAGCGCAGTGCAATCGGCGCTCGACTACCAACCGGATGTGATGTTGCTCGACATCGGGTTGCCGGGGCTGAACGGGTACGAGGTCGCGAAACGTGTCCGCCAGGAACCGCAGCTGCGCGATGTGGTGCTGGTGGCCTTGACGGGGTATGGTCAGGATTCGGATCGAGCGACCTCGTTGCAAGCGGGCTTCAATCACCACATGGTGAAGCCCGCGAGCTTTGAACAGATCAAGCAGATTCTGGCGAGTGTGCCCCGGTTGCCGAGGTGAGAAGACGTAGGGTGGGACAAGCCGCTTTGGGCGCGGGCCCACCATTCCGGGGACACGCGTCGATCATGGTGGGCCTACGCCACTGTAGGACGGCCTTTCCAGGCCGTCCCTGATCGGTCCTCGCGAGAGACGGCCTGGACAGGCCGTCTTACGGGGGACTCTGTCTTCTGACAACAAGAATACTCCATGAGAACGAACATGAAAACTGAGACCGCGAAGTCACTCCGCGTTCTGATCGTCGATGACAACCGCGATGGGGCCGACGCGTTGGGACTGCTGGTCGAAGCCCTCGGCCACCAGGTGCATGTGACCTATGGTGGGAAGCAGGCCCTCGATGTGGCCACCGCGTTCCGTCCCGACCTGATGCTCGTGGATCTCTTGATGCCGGACATGGGCGGGTGCGAGTTCACCAAGCTCGTTCGCCAGATCCCCAGCTTCGGGAAGACGAAGATCGTGGCCGTCACTGGCCAGAAGGAGAACGAAGACAAGGCTCTCGCCAGTCGAGCTGGGTTTGATGACTTCCTCGTCAAACCGGCTTCTCTGGCGGAGATCCAAGCGGTGCTGGACAGTGTGAAGCCCATCGCTGCTACTGTCGGTCAATCACTCAAACCGATCCCTGCGCGAGCCAGTTCGGACGACGAGCCACGGTTGCCCATGGGGGAAGCCCGCCGCATCCGCAACGAACGCCCCTCGAAAGTCCTGACTCAAAGCGAGAGCGAAGCGGCCATCTGCGACGGGATCATTCGCTTCCAGGAGGAATACCTCGGCTGGCGGTCCGAGCAGGTCTACGTCCACTTCATCAAGGATCTCCTGGTGGTCCGCATTCGAGGAGTGCTGACTCTGGCGGAACGGCAACTCAGTAAGTCATCGCTGCCAGAGAAGGGCCGCGACCTGGTCAAGCAAACCCGCAAGCAACTGCTCGAACTGGCCCGCCCGATGCTGGAATCACTGGTTCACGAAGCCGTAGGCGTCAAGGTCATCAGCATGCACCACGACATCAGTACCGTGACTGGAGAAGAATTGGTGATCTTCACCGTCGCTGAAGTTCCGCGTTTTCTATGAAGTCTGAACAGACTTACGACATCGCTCGACCGTTCGGCTTCATTTCAGATGGAATCATCACGCTCTGAATTTCGGGGCATCCCCATCTGGCCACTGATTGTCTGATGCCATTCCGGGAGGACCGGGCATCGCTCTGCGACTCGTTGGTCGCTACCGCTGTTGCTACACTCGATCCGGCACGATTCGGTGGTTTATCACGGCCCGTCCCTCAATTCATGGACATGCTTGCATGAGCAGTTACCTGAGCAAGATTCTGTGGTGTGGTGTGGCTCTAGTCTCTCTCAGTGGCGGACTGATGGCCGATGGGGCCAAATCAGCCGGGCCACCCAGAAGTGGCCGATTGTCGTTCGGCTGGTCGACTGAGAGCATCGTCCCCGACAAGCCGGTCGCTGTGGCGGGTCAGTACAACACGCGGATCACTGGCGAGGTTCTCGATCCGATCACGGTGACAGCGCTGGCGATCGAAACCCGCGACGAACAGGGCGTGATCGATCAGGCAGTATGGGTCTCGTGCGATATGGTCGCGATTCGCGTCCGAATCACCCAGGGCGTGCGGAAGAGGGTTGCCCAGGCTCTCCCCGATCTTGATGTGCGGAAGATCATCATCTCCGCCACTCATACACATACCGCACCGGCGATCTCGGACACAGCAGAGACCGATTTCCATCCGTATGAATTTGCCGGGAGTTGGGCGTATCGGATTCCTGCGGATCAACAGAACGTCATTCGCCCGCTGGAGTACATGGAGTTCCTCGAACAAAAGATCGCCGCTGCGGTCGTGCAGGCGTGGCAGTCTCGTCAGCCAGGCGAGTTCAGTTCCGCGCTGGGTCATGCGTCGGTCGCCCGCAACCGTCGGGCAGTCTTTTTCGACGGGACGACCCGGATGTACGGGGACACGAAAGACCCGCAGTTCTCGCACCTGGAGGGGACCAGCGACGACTCCATCGATGCGATGTTCTTCTGGCGTGACAGCCAGTTGGTCGGCTTGGCGATCACGGTCTATTGCCCGTCTCAACAGACCGAAGGGTTGAGTGCTCTGTCGGCGGACTACTGGCATGACACTCGCAAGCTCCTCAAGGAGCTGCACTCGCCGGACCTGTATGTGTTGCCACTCTGTGGGGCCGGTGGCGATCAATCCCCGCATGTGCAGATCGACAAGGGGACCGAGAAGAACATGCTCGAGCGACGTAAGATCAGCGGGCGTCAGGAGACGGCTCGCCGGATTGCCCATGCAGTCCTTGACGTGACCGAGGTTGCACGCGGAGCGATGCGATCCGATGTGTTGTTTGAGCATCGGGTCGAGACCATGCCGTTGCCCGTCTGGAAGGTCTCTGAGGAACGGTTTGCACAATCGACCGCAATTGTGGAAGCCGGGAAGAATCAACTCGACACGCTCAGCAGCCCCGACTACATCAACTGGCGAGTCAATCGCACAATGCTGGGACGCTACAAACAGCAGCAGATCGATCCGTATTATCGGCCCGAGATTCACGCCTTGCGGCTCAACGAATTGGCCCTCGCAACGAATCCCTTTGAGCTGTTCACCGACTATGCGATGCGAATAAAGGCGAGAAGCCCGGCCATCCAGACCTCGATTATCCAGCTGACCTCTGAGTGCGGCGCATACTTGCCGACCGAACGGGCGGTGCAAGGCGGCGGATATAGTGCTCGCATCGATGATGGCATGGTCGGCCCCGAAGGCGGACGTGTGCTGGTGGAAGAGACATCGCGCATGGTTCGCGAAATGTGGCCACCAGCGAAATGATTTTCGCTCAATCTGCGGCGAGAGTTTGGTACTCCTCGGCAACGGCGTTCAACTCATCGATTGAATCACTGAGGGCGTGCTTGAATGCGACTTTCCCCAGTCGCCCGCCAGCTCGTTGGACTTCAGATGGCGGAGCTTGCGGTGGAACATGCACACGCGGATCATGGCTTAACTGTTCGGGATCAGCTCCTCGTAGTCCTTGCTCAGGCGACGATACCAGTTGATCCAGCCGAATGATCGCTCCGCGATCCCGAGTTTGGACTGCACCTCGAACCCCTAAGCATCGTCGCTGCAATTGGCGAACTTTAGCGGCCATTCGCCTGTCTGTTTCACCGCTCAATTCGCTGGACCTTGTATGCTCCGTCGGCCCAGATGAGTTTTATCTCTGTGAGTCTTCACGAGGTCATCGATAAGACGAAATGCCTCTACACGGAAGCGAACGTAGTCAACTCCGCAGATGGGTTGATTTGGCGATGCCCTACGAGAAATCGTTCCCGGCGAAAACCCTTCCGTACCGTCGTTTATCCGCACATTCTGGCTGTGCTTTCTTCAGCAACCTCCCTCACCCCGGTCAGGAACAGTTCACGGGCCGTCCTGTCACCCCGCTTTGCGATGTACGCCACGGGACGTGGACTATTTCTGCACCGCGATCAAGCAGTTCGTCTGCAAATCGCGCGGGCGTCAGCGACCGTCAGCGAGCCTTCGTACAGTGCTCGACCGATGATGGCACCGACGAGGTTCGGCTGTTGCGTGTTCTCAATGACCAGCGAGCGGATGTCTTGCGCGTTGGTGACTCCTCCCGATGCGATGACAGGAAATCCAAGTTCGGCCAGGGCCAGCATGTCGTTGATTGTATGTCGGTCGACACCCTGCATCATCCCGTCGTTCGCGATGTTCGTGTAGATAAGCGCGGCCAAAGGGAGTCCCACGTACTGCCGGGCCAAGTCGATCGCCGGAGTCTGTGACACATCCAACCATCCCGCGGTGGCGACCCTCGAATCGCGGGCGTCAAGGCCAAGAGCAACGCGATGCGGATAGCGCTCAACCATCCGGCGAAACCATTCGGGTTGCTTGAGGGCTTGGGTGCCGATGATGACGCGAGTGACGCCAACCTCTTCGAGCATCAAGCGGATCGACTCGTCATCGCGAAGGCCGCCTCCCAGTTCGACCGGGATCTGGAGTGCCTGCACAATGCCGCGAATGGCGTCGAGGTTGACGGGGTGTCCAGCCTTCGCTCCGTCGAGGTCGACCAAGTGCAGAATATCGCCGCCGTCGGCCTGCCAGCGTTTGGCCATCGCGACGGGATCGTCACCGAAAACGGTCTCTTGGGCATAGTCCCCCTGACGAAGTCGCACGCAGCGGCCCCCTCGCAGATCAATCGCGGGCAGAATCTGAAGCACCGAGGCATCCCAAAGAACGGAGAGCGTAACATGGTCAATCGAGCGCACCGAACTCACTCGGTGGAAACATCCACGCCAAGGATGCAGGCACTAAAATCCCTTGGTTCCGGGGCTCCCCGCTGCGCCACTCTTTCCGGTTTGCACCTGGGGAATCTGATTCGTCACGTTTAAGGTCTCCAGAGCTGTCAACAACTGATCTTCCGGGCGGCCACAAATCGCAGCGGGGTAAATGGCCAGCACCGCGATTTGAATCGGCCCATTGTAGTGTTCATACATTTGGGCTTTGATTTCGACTCCCATTTGCGGGAGTACTCCGTTCGGAACGAACGTGATCCCGGTGAACTTCTTCGGCGCAGCGTATTTGGAATCTTGCGGTCGGGTTTCCGCATAACGGACATTGTTGCCGACTTGGGTTCCCTCATTTGCGGGGAGGTTGACCTGCAGTGTCGAAGCCAAGGCAGCCTCGAGTTCCGCTAAGAACAGTGCGGGGTCTGGTCCATTCGGATTGACGGCCAGATCGAGGTATCCCTGGTGGTTGCTGCACACATACAGGAACGCTGGGTGGCTGACCCCATCGCAGTTGAACTTGGCATGCCAAGCCCCAAGCAGTCCCGGCAACCGCAGTCCGAGGTAGTTCGGTTGACGAGTGTCTTCCGGCACCAGCTCGCCCTCTTTCGCGGGGGGGGGACCGGCTTGCAGCTCAAACCCTTTCGGAATCCGCATCGAAAGAGAAAACTGCGGATATCCCCAGTTCCCATTTTGCAGCACCCGGTCGAGTCGCTGACGGTCCTCGAAAAAAGCATTCGTTTCCGCCAGTCTCGCTTCGTACTGCTCACTGCCGCAGCCGAAGACCAACAAGACCCATGCCGTGGAGAGCAGTGTTCGAGATCGGAGCATCTGCAAACTCGTGAATCGGAGGAGTGGATATCGAGGGACTCATTGTGGTCCAGTACGCTGTACCGCGTCAAACGAGGCAGAGGGCTAGCTTGAGATTCCGATGGCCCTCGCGTGGGGGTGCCCGGACAGCCCTCCCAGGATTGGGAGAAGTCATTTGACGTTTCATGCAGGAAACGACAGGCTCATCGTCACGCTTCTGTACATCGAGACCCATCTATGTCGTCTGTCCACCGCATTATGACTGGCCTGGAGTTCGTACTGGACCCGGCCACGGGCCATGTGAACTGGCCAGCCGAGACGGAAGACTTGGTGCGGCTATCCTTGGAACTGGCACGGGTGACTCGCTCTGGATTGGCGTTCGCAGCTGTGTCTGGCCAGACCTTGGAAGAACACGATTGTGGAAAAATTGACCGTTGGCTGGCCGGTGCGGAGGATCGCCTGGAAGAAATCTGGCGGGCTGCTGTCGAGGGAGTTATTCGCGTCGAGCATGCCGCATGGTTCGGAAAGCCCCTCAATGAATGGCTGGGGGCCGCACAAGACAGTGAAATGGACCTGCTGATCGTTCCCGGGGCATTTCGATTCCAGGCAACCTTTGCAGCCGGGGTACACTCACTACAGGCCGATAGCCTCCTGTGGTTCGTGGGACGTGAGCTCGACCGTCTGGCATCTGAACCTCCACTGATTGCCTTCTGCGATGATCTTTCCGAGGAGGCTGCTGTTCATCTGCCCTTCGCAGTGGAATTGGCGATGGCTTGGGGGGCTCGATTGCTCATTGTACACCCTGTTGGGCAGGCTGTTTCCGACATGCCCGTGGAGGCTGAGGGGCGGTTACGCCGTGAAATCTTTGTCCGGCTGTCCCGCACAGATTTCCGGGCGATTCCGCATGGCTCTCAATTGCAGTTTGTTTCAGGGGGACTGACAGAGATTTTATCCCAAGTTGCAGAAGTGCAGCCACCGAATTTGGTTCTGGTGAGTATGAACATGGTCCGCCAGTGCAGTACGCCATGGAGCGGGCATGTACTCGTGTGGCCCGACGAACTCACTCACAGGAATGAGTGTGTCCCGCCGGGATCGCTCGGTTAGCGGGGTCTGTCTCTTTCCTGGTCCAACCCCTGCGCTGAGCCGACCGAATCAATGGCGGAAGGAACGACCAAAGCGGGAATCCTGCTCCTCCTCGTGCCGGATGAAGCGAGTGACCCGCAGGATGGGCTTGCCATCCCGCCCTCGAACGGGTGACATGCCCACAGACTCTTCCTGGACCGCGAGCTGCCATCGCAACTTCCCCTCAGCGGCCACCCCGAATTGTTCTCGAATTGAGGATGGCTCACTCTCGCGATGAGTCCATAGGCTGTTGCGTAAACAACTGCCCACCAGCTGCCGCAAGAGGGGCGAACCACGCCACCAGTGACCAAGGCCACAGATCCGAACAGGATGAGTCCTATGAAGCTGAGATAGAACAGACTGGCAGCGGCCACTCCCACCATCAATGCTCGATTCGCCACAGATGATCGCATCGCGATTCCGTAATTCCATCGCCCAACGCAGCATGGTGTCCCTGATTCTTGAGGGAGATCCGAAAACGGTTGGCTGACTGCTGAAAGCGGATCGCTGACAGCTTTCTCCGTCACTCCCTGAGCGAGTGAATCGTGTTGTGGACCACTCCGGAAGCTGAGGTTCCGTCGGCGAATCGTAGCGTGTATTTAATCTCCATGCCCCACGTCGGTTGAAGGTCGGCGATCTGGAGCGTTACGGTCTGGTGGTCCTGGGAGAGAGTGGCATCCAGAACCTTCAAGGACTTCTCGTCGTAGTGCTTCGAGCCGTAGTTGGCAGTCCGCTTCAGCGACCATGTCTTCACAACGATCTGTGTGGGATCGAGCGCGATCGGATCGATTCGATTGCTAAAGGTCAATTGCAGTCCCGTCTTGGTGGCGTGCAGGCCGGTCGGCAAATAAGTTGGCTGGCCAGTCGCGCGGAGGCGGTACAGGCCACCGGGTTGGGTCGCGCTCCCGGCCCAGGCGAACATGCCGCACAAGTAGAGCTGGCCGTCAGAGGCATTGAATCTGCCTCGCATGACGCCGGTGGGAAAGGCGGGGATCGGGAGTTCGATCATGCCCCCCTGCATGTTCGCTCCGACCTTCTCATGCGGCACAACAAACACCTTGCCGGTGCCGTACGACAGGTTGAGTAGCGACCCGTTGAGGGCACCCCACTTGTTGCTCTCGACCCACAACAGCTCGGCAGGCGAGCGGTCGAACTCATTGGTGATCCAGCACAGCGGCGGCACCATCGCGGAGTCGGACGAGTCGGTCACGTCGGTGTACCCGAACATGTTGCCGTAGAAGTTCGGCTTGCCGCTGGGGTCGAGAGTGACCCAGTTGATGCGGTTCTTGGGGTTCCAGAATCCCTCCTGGTCGGTGACGACGAATGAGCCGTCCGGGTTCATGCAGACGCCGTTCGCTGCTCGGAAACCGGTGGCCAGGATCTCGGTCTTCTCGCCATCTTTGGAGACTCGCAGCAGCGTGCCATGATGCGGCACGATGGCCTTCAGCGCGTGCCGACCGGACTTGGCGTAGTAGAAGCGTCCCTCGGCATCGGTCTGCAACCCCATCGCGAATTCGTGGAAGTGCTCAGTCACCTGATGATCGTTGTTGAGGCACTCGTAGTAATCGATCTCGCGGTCGCCGTTGAGGTCATGCAGGACCACCAACTGATCGCGGCAGGTGAGGTGAATCTTCCCATCGACCACCTTGAGACCCAGCGGTTGAAACAGCCCGGTCGCGATCCGCTGCCAACGCAGCTTCTTCGTCTCCGCCACACTCTCGATGAGCCACACATCCCCGTCCCACGTACAGACCGCCATCTTCCCATCCGGCAGGAAGTCCAGCCCCGTAAACCGCAGCTGGGCCAGCCACGGATTGGAGTCGGGCGGGGTCAGGACATCGACCGCGAAGGGGCCATCGTCGAGGCCAGTGGTGAGTTCGGTTTCGAGGACCAGCGGCCAGCGCGCGGGGCCACCATACGTCAGGCTAGCCAAGTCCAACGCGGGTTCGGAGATCGCTGGGTTCGGGTCGGTAGTGGGAGCCACTAAGGTCCAGAGGGTGAATCGCAACGTCTCCGGCCCGGCGGCAATTCGCAGGCGAAGCGGCCCGTCCTCAGTGGTCAATTGAGCAGAGGTCAGCATCGGCACCACTCCGGTTGCGACTGGTTGCTCAGTGACTTGCAGAACGATCTCGCGCTCGCGCGGGCCGACCTCGAACGTCCGCAGGAACAGCGGCGGTTGCTTCGGCTCTTCGGATGCCTGCACTCGAGGCATCTCCAGCACGTCCGTCTTCCCGACCGAGTACGACAGGATCACGTTCTGCCCGTGGTAGAACATCCCGCGATACCGCGCCCAGTCGCGGGGCAGTGGGCCATACCGACGGCCATCGCGCCCCTCCACGCGGCGGTCATCGGTGAATGATCCACTCTGCGGGTCGGCCCAG
>JANOKO010000040.1:0-2697 GCA_031419335.1 Planctomycetota bacterium | reverse complement strand
GCGAGCGGGCTTCGAGGCTGGCGGCCATGCTGGCGATGTCGACTTTCGTGAGGATGTCGCACGGCAGGTAGGTCTGCATGTCGACGGCAGTCGTTCGCGTGATGAAGTCGCGGTCGGGGCAGAGCTGGTAGGCGTCGAGCAGGAATTCAGCGGAGTCGAAGTGGTTGAGCTTAGCGGCGAACTCGGGCGAGTAGAGTCGCGAGCGGGCATCGCGATCGAAGATACCGATCCAGCGGAGATACCGTCGCTCGGGCGATTCCGCCATCCCTGCCAGGAATCGCTTCACCCTGCGTCGGAACGATTTCTGCTCAATGCGCGCGGGGATCTTCTGCCACATCGGCCAGCCGCAGATCGAGCGCGCAAATCCCGGCAATCGATCGAGCTTCCCGGCGAGTAGCACGGCCTGGTATCGGTCGTATCCGGCGAAGAGTTCATCGCCACCATCACCGGAAAGAGCCACCGTGACCTTCTCTCGCGTCACCCGCGACAGGTACATCGTGGGGATCGCCGAGCTGTCACCGAACGGTTCGTCGTAGTGCCAGATCAGTTGCGGCAGCGTGTCGAGGGCGGACGGTTCGACGACGTACTCCTGGTGATCGGTGCCGAGGAGTTTGGCCGCCTCGCGGGCGTATTGCCGTTCGTCGTACTTCTCGATGGTGAAGCCGATTGAAAAGGTCAGGATCGGCCGCGACGAGAGCGACTGCATCAGCCCCGAGATGATCGTCGAGTCGATCCCCCCCGACAGGAACGCCCCCAGCGGAACATCCGACCGCATGCGCAGACGGACTGCCTCCGTCAGTGTCTCGCGGAGTTTGGCCTGCCAGTCCGCATGGCTCCACTGGGAAGATTCGGCCAACGACGGGTCGGCGAATGCGTGCTTCATGTCCGACCGATAGGGCGGCGTCCAGTACCGCGAGATCGACAGTTGGCCCTTCTCATAGACCGCATAATGAGCGGGCGGGAGCTTGCGGTAGCCCTTCAAGATCGTGCGCGGGTGCGGCACGTATTGGTACGTCAAGAACAAGTCGATCGCCTGCGGATCGACATCGCGCGGGGCACCAGGGATTTGCAGCAGAGTCTTCAACTCGCTGCCGAAACTGATGCGGTCAGACTCCTGCCGGTAATACAGCGGCTTCTTCCCCAGCCGGTCGCGGGCCAGCACCAGCCGCTCGTTCCGGTCGTCCCACAGCGCGAACGCGAACATCCCCCGGAACTTCTGGAGGCAGTCCATCCCGTACTCTTCGTAGGCATGGACGATCACCTCGGTATCGGAGTGCGTCGCGAACCGGTGCCCCTTCGCCAACAACTCCTCGCGCAGCTCCACGTAGTTGTAGATCTCCCCATTAAAAGCGACCCACACACTGCCGTCTTCATTGGAGAGCGGCTGATTGCCGGTCGAGAGGTCGATAATCGAGAGTCGTCGAAACCCCAGCGCCACCCCCGCCTCGACGTTTCCGGAAGCAGCGGCAATGTGCTGCCCCTCGGCATCGGGTCCACGATGCACGATCAGGTCCGTCATGCGGCGCAAGATCACCGACTCGATTGCCGCCGAGCGACGTGTCCAAGCTGCCCCGGCGATTCCACACATGAAGTCCCGATCCCTTTCAGATCCCGATGAGAAGTGACAAGGATTCTCAAGGGGACGTGGCTCGGAGTCAACGCGGGGGGGAAAGCGATCAGCGGTCAGCCATCAGCCAGAAGGGGCAGGTCCGGAGGCGATCTCGACCTCGTTGGGGGACGGAGTGCGCTGGTTCTGCCTCATTCTGGCTGACCGCTGATGGCTGACCGCTGACAGCTTCCCCCTCCACCCGATACGATCCCACCTGCTCACTGGAGTCATCGCATGCGAACGATTGGTGTCATTCCCGCCCGCTTGCAGTCCACCCGACTGCCCCGCAAGCTGTTGTTAGACAAGACAGGCAAGCCATTGTTGCAGTATGCCTGGGAAGCGGCGTGCCGGGCGAGCGAGTTGTCGGAGGTCATCATCGCCAGCGACAGCGAGGAGATTACCTCGGTCGCACGGGGCTTTGGCGCTCGGGTCGAGATGACCGGCGAACACCCCAGCGGGACCGACCGCATTGCCGAGGTCGTCCAGCGGGCCTGTCCCGACGCGGAACTGATCGTCAATGTCCAGGGAGACGAACCCGACCTCAATCCAGAGAGCATCAACAAGATCGTGCGACTCATCTCCGGTCGCCCCGAAGTGGAAATGGCCACGCTGGCAACTCCGATCCACAGCTTGACCGTCCTCCACGATCCAAGTTGTGTGAAAGTCGTTCGCGCTGCGGATGGTCGGGCGTTGTATTTCAGCCGGGCCACGATCCCGTTCTTGCGAGACGGCAAGCCGGAGGATCTCCTGGCCGACCAGGACCAAAGCGGCCAGCCGCTGACGCCGTGGCTGCTGCACTTGGGGATCTATGCCTACCGCCGGGAATTCCTGTTGCGCCTGACTCAGATGCCACCGTCACGATTGGAGCAGTTGGAGAAGCTGGAACAACTTCGGGCTTTGGAGGCGGGGGCTTCGATTCTGGTGCAAGTGGTGGCGGAGCGTTCAGTTGGCATCGACACGCCCGCCGATTATGCTCAGTTCGTCGCCAAACACCGCAAGTGACAGACTTCCGAAGTTTTCGGAGACTTCGGAAGTCTGGCTCGCGACACTCACCTCAGATTCCACCACACGGGGGACGCATGCGTCCC
>JANOKO010000039.1:0-4529 GCA_031419335.1 Planctomycetota bacterium | reverse complement strand
CATGGAGATATTCAAGGCCCACAACGTCGGGTACTTCTGCTACATCGGCGGGAATGACTCGATGCACACCGCTCATACCGTGGCCGAACTGGCGCGGGCGCGGGGACTGGATATCGTCGGCATCGGCGGTCCGAAGACGATCGACAACGATGTCGGAGACAGTGAGTTCAAGCTGGTCGACCACACGCCGGGCTATGGATCGACGGCTCGCTACTGGGCACACTACGTCCAGATGGCGAACGAAGAGAACAACGGCTCTTGCCCCGCCGACCCGGTGTTGGTGATGCAAGCGATGGGCCGGGCGATCGGCTACATCCCCGCAGCGGCTCGGCTGGCTGACCCGAACCGCGAACTGCCTCTGCAAATCTATCTCGCTGAGCGGAAGGTCCATATCGACCAGATCTTCGAGAACGTGAACAACTCGCTGAAGAAGCATGGCCGCTGCATGATCGTCGTTAGCGAAGGGTTGCAGATTGACGACCTGCCGATTCCGGAGGAGTTCATCGTCCGCGACTCGTTCGGCCACGCCAGCTTTGGGGCCAGCAAGACGACCGTTGCTCAACTCCTCACCAACGCCCTTAACGACAAGTCGAGGTTCAAGCTCGCCGCCAAGGGAGCTGCCCGTTGCAACGTGCCCGGCACCGAGCAGCGCCATAGCATGGCCTACGCCTCAGTGGTCGACCTCGATGAGTCGTACTACGTCGGGCAGAAGGCCGCTCTCCTCGCAGCTGCGGGTGAACACGGTTACATGGCCACGATCCTCCGCACCGACTGGGATAACTATCAGGTCAAGTACGACAAGGCCCCGCTGGCCGAGGTCGCCGAGAAGGACCGCAAGTTCCCGGACCACTGGATCACGAAGTGTGGCACCGACGTGACCGACGACTTCATCAAGTACGCCCGTCCGCTGATCGGTGACGATAACGTCAGCCTGCCGATCATCAATGGTCGGCTGCGGCTGGCCCGGATGAAGCCCATCTTCGCCAGCCAGAAGCTGCCAGCCTACGTGCCGCAGGCCGATCGCGAGAAGGCTCCGAAGCAGGGATAGACCCTGGATTGTCTTCCATTGAATCAAGAACAGCCCAGTGGTGAACAGCGCTGGGCTGTTTCATTGAGACCTTAGCTCCTCAACCCCAAATCGAAAACGCAGCATCCCATTTCCCCCAGTGTTCATAACCGGAAAAAACATCAAGGTCGAAGCGATGCCGGGTCGATATCACTGTTGGCGTGTTTGATCACAGGACGTGTTCCCGTGCGCCCCAGAGTTGGGTTCCCTCCCTGTTCACAGCGGTTTTCGCGGCCTATCCCTTCAGATGTGCTTGCCTCAACACCGGTGTCTCGCCTTGTGAGACTTTCCGGATTATAGGGGCATCTGCACAGCTACGGCAGGAATGGCCGGGAATCGGTGTGGTCACTCGGCGTCTTTCGCCGATGACATTTCGCAGAGGTGGAAACCCTCATGGAAGTGTTGGTGGGACATCAAGGAGGAAGTGTCATGCATCCACGACTACGGTTATTTACCGGTGAGGATCCGGCGCTGGATGTCGATCAACTCAAAGTCAAAATCTCCTTTGGAGAATTGTCTACGATCCTGCTGGAGGCATGTCGGAAGCAACGCGCGTTTCTCCGGGACTTCCATGACGACGAGATTCAGCTCACCGAGGACTTGTACCAAGTTTTGACGGCGTATTGTCGCCTGCGGCCCGGGGCTTGAGTCGGACTCAGACCACAGGAACGCCGACTCGGCTGTCCTTGGACAGCCTTTTGAAATTAGTCAGGCCCCCTTCGACTGAGTGGGGTAGCAGAATACGTAAGAACTTTGACGCCAGAAGTCTGAGGACATGGTCCAAAACAACTTCCCGATTTGATATTGAACAGAAGATCACGAAGGAAACGAAGAGCCTTTGGATTGATCCCTTCGTTCCCTTCGTTGCTTCTGTTCAAATCCTTCTGTTCAAATCGGGAGTTGTTTGGAACCAATTTAATAGGCGGTCGTCCAGACTTCGCGTACCAAGAGACTTCCGAAGGCTGGACGGAACTCTAGTCCCCGCGTCGCCGCTCGTCGTCTGTCTGCTCCAGAGCGACTCTCCAGCGACTTTGGCGTAACCAGGCATCGATGATGCCGCTCAGTAAACACGTACCCCCTAGACACGCCAACAGCAGTGAGGTCCATGTCGCTCCTCCCAGGAGATAACCCGAAGACTCCTGGTCCGTGAAAGCAGAACTGATCACCAACTCGCTCAGCCATGCGACCACAACAACCCCGCACATCCACTTGATAGAGAGCAGGCTGGCCCGTTCAAGGGTCGGCCAACTCAGCATCCGGGCGAACCCTGCTATTGGGGAAATTCGTTCCTGGTGAGGCAACAGCGTGACGGGACTCCAGACAAACCCCACCTGAGCCAGATCCGCCACAAGCGCAGCTGCCCAACAGGCCACTCCGATGCGGAGCAACTCGATCCCTACGTGATTCAGTGCCGGTTGGAATTCCGAGGTCATCTGAGCGAGAGACAGAGCACTCCCACGCATCCCCGTAGAGACCAGTTCCCGGCACGCCATTATCAATTGCGGTAAACAGGCATGTGCGACCCATGCAGCGGCCAAGAGCATGATCCCAGCTGTCAGTTCAGGACTGCGAGCCGTGTATCCGAGGCGGCGGGCCTCGGCGAGTTTGTGCTTGCTGATGGGAGTGGGCTGGGAAGAGTGGCTCATGGAGGAGCCTCCTGCGACCCTGGACTCTGGCTCATGGCGGAAGGTTGACCGTTGATCGCCATCTCATCAATTCGGTCCGCTTGCCACGGCAAAGTGATGATCAGTAACAGACACGTCAGTCCGGCTCGCACGGGCGTCAGCGCTTGTCCAATCCCCACGCCCAGACCCCGCCCCAGCATCGCCAAGCCCGCCTGAAGCAGGCCAGCGACCAAGCAGACAGGCAGGGCGACGCCGATCGCAAGTTGACTCCATCCATGCAACAGTCCGACGGTCCATTCGGGCATCTGAGCTGGGGAGACAATCGTCCCCAGGGGGATCGTTGTCAACGAATCGATCGCCTGCTGCATGACGGACAGCTCCGCTCCCCACGGCGGTGAGGTCAGCATCAGCCACGCCCCGATCCACGTTAGAACTTGCGCAGTGCCCGAGCTGTTGTCGTCGAGGGGATGGGGGAGCGCGGGCTCTGCGGTCAGCCCCGTCGAGGTCTGCTCATCGATCCAGATGCCTGCCGTTTGTAGTGCGGAGAGCAGGACACGCAGACCGATTCCCAAAGCCGCTCCGGTGACGAGTTCGCTGATCGCAGCTGCAGTAGACCATGTCGTAACGGCGTCAGCATGCATCCCCCCCAGTGCCAGTCCCAGCACAACGGCGATTGCGATTCGTGCCCGCCACGGAACTGTCGCCAAAACAGGCAGCATTGAGACCGCACCCCCAATACGCAGCGCTGCCAACCCGGCTGCGACGAGATCGCCAGGCTTCAGCGAGAGCAGTTCAACAGGAAGGGAGGGCATCATTGGGGATCGGCACACACCTCAACATGGATCGTTCAGAATGACCGGCTAGAAGCCTATCCCACGTGGCACTACGACCCACCGGAGGCCACACGGAGAATCGTCTCGCGGGCGAACTCTCCCAGGCGCTCGACCATCCACGGCAACGCGTAGAGTAAAGCCACTCCGCCCACCAGTAGCCGTGGAATGACCGCCAGCGTCGGGTCTTGCAGCTGAGTCGTTGCCTGTAACACGCTGATGCCGAAGGCGGCGGCCAGGAGGCACAACAACACCGGTCCCGCGACCGTGAGTGTCTCCCACAGCCCAGCCAGCATCGATTCGAGTCCGAAGTCACCCGACATTACGCAGTACTCACACTGTGCAGGAGCATTTCAACGGTGAGAAACCAACCATCGATCGAGACGAAGACCAACAATTTCAGTGGCAGCGAAACCCACATCGGTGGCAGCGACGATAACCCGAGTCCGGTCAGTAAAGACGATGTGACAAGGTCGATAACCAGGAACGGCAAGATCACTTGCAAACCGATGAGAAACGCCACCTTGAGTTCGCTCAGTACGAATGCGGGCAGCAGCACACTCAGTGGCAGATCCTCGTAATACTGGGGACTGGCCGAGGTGGAGGCCCGCTCTCGGGCGCGCAGGAACAGTGTGACCGTGTTTTCATTTCCAGCGGCCTGGATTTGCGACACCATGAACCGCCGCAATGGGGCGATGGTACGCTGTGCGGCTTTGCTCAATGCCTTCCGCTGGTCGGCTTCGTTCTCGAATTTTGCAGTCTGATATGGCTCGATCCCTTCGTGGTAAGCCGCTTCCCAGACCGGAGCCATGATCGCAATGGTCAGCATCAAGCTCAAACCCGTGATGACTTGATTCGGAAGAATCTGAGCCCCGCCGATGGCCTGCCGCAACAAACCGAGGACGACGACGAATCGAATCCAACAGGTCGACAGCAGAAAGATCGACGGCACCAAGCCAATGATGCTGACTGCCAGCATCACCTGGACCGAAGGACCAAGGCCGTTTT